>JAZNNH010000046.1:0-3428 GCA_045580105.1 Eubacteriales bacterium
GATTCGAACCCCCGACCTACTGCTTAGAAGGCAGTTGCTCTATCCGGCTGAGCTAAAAGCACATAGTGGAGCGGGTGAAGGGAATCGAACCCTCGTAATCAGCTTGGAAGGCTGGAATTCTACCATTGAACTACACCCGCATAATGGCTCGGCCTCAAAATGCCGCCTATGCATATTACCACAAAGGGATTGCTTTGTCAATAACTTTTTCTGATTTTTTCGAGGATTTCAAAAAGCGGGTAAAAAATCTTTTGAAAAAAACTCGAAAAGCTCTTGACAAAGGGTGTATTCAAGAATATAATGTTAGGGCTATCTGGGTGTAGCGCAGATGGTAGCGCGCTACCTTGGGGTGGTAGAGGCCGTGGGTTCAAATCCCGCCACTCAGACCAGCAGGGGTCAAGTCATATGGCTTGACCCCTTGTATTTTTGCGGGTATAGTTCAGTGGTAGAACATCAGCTTCCCAAGCTGAATATGCGGGTTCGATTCCCGTTACCCGCTCCAGCTTCCCGAATCGATTCGGGAAAAAAGACCGATTTTCAAAATCGGTCTTTTTTTCGTAAGCTTGCACGGATTCCCTTTCCGATATTTTCTTTGTTTTATGCTTGTCTGTTTTTCGCAAAAAATCAATCGAAATTGCGTTTCTTTCATTTAAAAGATCGCATTTGCAATTCACAAAAGGTTTATACACGGGATTTATTTCTTTAAAAAGTCCATGTTACATTGATTTGTGTATTCCACGCTGACACAATGTTTGTTATACTCTTCTTTGAGGAGATATGCTTATGAGTCGTTATACAGAGCTTAAGATCCTATCCTTTCAAAAAATCGCTTTTTCCCAAAGTCTTGCCACCACCGCTTACCGATATGATTTGGAAAACATCGGCTATGGCATTTACGGACAGGCCCCCGCCAACGGCGGAATTTTGGAAATCGGCTTTGTGGAACAAAACCCTGTCATTCTTCAAAACGAAGAAGAAAAAATCGTCGTTGAGGAAAACTGCATTTTCATCATTCCTCCCAATTCCCGTTTTCAGGTTCAGACCTTGACCCCTGACCTGCACCGCCACACCTCGGCAGAATTTCTCATTCGCGGTCAGTGGAAACGAGCAGACGGTTTTGCTTCTCCCAAAGGAAAAACGGTGACCCTTCCTTTGATCATCCCCCCCTGCCCCGGCAGCAGTGAGATTTTTTCCTTGATCCGCGCCATCGTATGCACCAAAACAACCCAATCCTACCACAACTATTTTGAAGAATGTGCGGATTTTATGACTTTGATCCATAAGCTGGTGGGTCTCGTGCAATCCTCCGGCGTTGACAGTGTCATCTCCCCCGGCAACCGACGCTACTGTGAACGCGCCAAGGCATACATTTCCGAGCATCTGGATCAAAAATTGAGTGTGAGCGAAGTAGCAAATGCTGTGGGCGTGAGCAAGAATTATCTGACCAACGTATTCAGCAGCAGCGAAGGACTTCCCTTGGTCGAGTTTATCAATCGCCGCAAACTTTCCTGCATGATCGAGCTGATCCGCCGCTACCATTACACGCTGGCACAGGCAGGAGAGCACGTGGGATTTACCGACACCAATTACATCAGCCGTATTTTCAAACGCTATTACGGAATGACCCTGACCGAATACAAACGGAACAAGTTTGCCGGTCAAAACGCGGACGGGGAATCCGGAAGCGAAGAGGAATGAGTTTTTTCTTGACGAACACACAATTCCATACTACAATATAAGAAAAGATTTCCATCTATTTTAACGTTGGAAGGAGATTACTATGCTTGCCATTGTCAATGCAACCCTTGTGATGCGGGATCATCTGATTCCCGGCTCCACCATTTTGTGCGAAAACGGAAAAATCGTAGATTACGGCACGAAGATCGAAATCACCAAAGATGCTGAAATTTTGGATGCCAAAGGAGACTTTGTCGGTCCCGGTTTTGTGGATATTCACACCCACGCCGCCGACACCACTTGGTTTTTTGAAGATCCCAAAACCGCCGCTCAGATCGTTTTGAAGCACGGTGTGACAACGGTTCTTCCCGTTGTATACTTCAACAAAAACAAAGAAGAGTTTCTCGCTGACACGATCAACATTCAAAAGGCCGTTGCCGAAGGCAACTTCCCCAACTTCGGCGGCTTCTATATGGAAGGTCCTTACATGAACCCCAAGTTCGGCGCCGACCGTGAAAGCAACCCTTGGCAAGGCCCCATCCGCGCAGAAGACTATCTGGATCTGATCCGTCAAGGCGGAAAAGACGTGAGAGTCTGGGCTTTGGCTCCCGAACGCGAAAACATTGAAAGCTTCGTCATCGATTGCAAAAAGGAAAACCCCGACGTGGTCTTCACCGTTGCCCATTCCGAAGCCACCCCCCAGCAAATCGAAAAATTGATTCCTTACGGGCTGAAGATCGGTACCCACCACACCAACGCAACGGGTACGCTTCAGAAATATCCCGAATGCCGCACCCCTTGCGTAGATGAAACGGTCAACTACAACCGTGAAATTTACGCCGAGATCATTTCCGACTCGCGCGGCATTCACGTTGACCCCTACATCCAAAGACTGGTTCGCAAGATCAAGGGCGACGATCGCATCATTCTCATTTCCGACGCCTGCGTCTTCGACGGTCCCATTCCGGAGGGCTACGACGGCGTGACCGACCTTTGCTTTGACTTTGCCGGTGAAATTGCCGGTTCCAAGTTGACCTTGGACGTTGCTTGCCGCAACTTTATGGTCCATACCGGTGCTTCCATCACCAATATTTTCCAGTACGCATCTTACAACCCTGCGAAAGCAGTGGGACTGCACGACCGCGGCGAAATCCGCAAGGGTGCAGTGGCCGATCTTGTGATTTGTGACCATTTGGTCAATATCAAAAAAGTAATCTTAAAAGGAGAAATTGCAAAATGAAAGACTTTATCGTCGATCCCGCAACCAAGTTCAGCTTTGAACCCGCAGAATTCGTTCCTTTCAAGGATCGCAAAGTTTGCGAATACGTTCGTAGTCTGAGCGGCACCGATCTCGAAAAGCGCGAAGATTGGTGGCATCCCGAATTCAACGTAAAGGTTATGATGAACCCCCATCCCGTTCTCATCGCTACCCTCTTTGAGCGTCTGAGAGCTGCTTCCGAAGCAGGCAAATCGTTCACCATGATCCTCGGCAACCCCGAACCCGACACCTACATTCCTCTGGCACAGTTGATCAACTACTTCCAGATCGACTGCTCCAAGGTTCACTTGGTTGCAGAAGACGAATGGGCGGATCAGGACGGCAACATCGCTCCCATCACCTATGAAGCAGGTTTTGCTCACTCCATGATCAAATATCTGTACTATCAGATCGATGAAAAGCTCCGTATGCCCATGGAAAACGTTCACTTCCCCACCAACGCCAACATCAAGGATTACTCCAAGATCATTGA
>JAZNNH010000047.1:0-21215 GCA_045580105.1 Eubacteriales bacterium
CTTGCGGTCGGAGAAAGCGCCGAGGTGATGTATGAGATCATCGAAACGGTAGAACCGTTTGCACCGAAGGACAAAATCCGTTATCTGATGGGCGTGGGAACCTGTGAAAACATCATCGAAGCGGTGTGGCGCGGGGTCGATCTGTTTGACTGCGTGATGCCGAGCCGCAACGCCCGTCATGGACATCTGGTCACCTGGGACGGCATCATCAATCTCAACAACAAACGCTATGAAAAAGACCCGCTTCCCATCGATCCGAAATGCAATTGTCCCGTTTGTCAGCGCTATTCACGTGCTTACATCCGCCATTTGCTCAAAGCCAAGGAAGCTCTGGGTCAACGCTTGGCAGTGATGCACAATCTGTATTTTTATAACAACTTGATGGAAGAGATCCGCGCTGCTTTAGATGAAGGCAGATTTGAAGAGTTCCGTAATCAATATTCCAAGACTCTCGGAACGCGGATCAAATAAGAGGACGAATGGAAGAAACAATTGAATTGGTTGCCACGTGCCTGTTTGGATTGGAAAAGTTTTTAGGCGAAGAAATTGATGCTCTCGGGTATGAAAGAGTGCAAACCATCGACGGAAGAGTCACGTTCCGTGGTCCGATTTCCGCCGTTGCCAGAGCCAACGTTTTTCTTCGTTTTGCAGAACGGGTTCTGATCAAAATGGGAGAATTTCCCGCAACCGACTTTGAGGCACTGTTCCAAGGCGTGAAACGCCTTCCGTGGGAGCGTTGGATCGGTCCTGACGATGCATTCCCCGTAAAGGGACATTCGGTTCGAAGCATGCTCAAAAGCATTCCCGATTGCCAAAGCATCGTCAAAAAGGCAGTGGTGGAACGACTCGGAAAAGAGTACGGCATCACGTGGTTTTCCGAAGAGGGAACTCGTATGCAGATCGTCTTTTTTATTCTAGGGGATCAGGCGACGCTCATGCTCGATACCTCCGGTGCGCCCTTGTATCAAAGGGGCTACCGAAAGCAGGCAGGCGAAGCCCCCATTCGCGAAACGCTTGCCGCCGCCCTTTGCCGGATTGCTCGTCCGCGGGAAGACGTCTTGTTTTGGGATCCCTTTTGCGGAAGCGGTACCATCCCGATCGAAGCGGCGATGATGATGAAAAACATTGCACCCGGTTCGTTCCGTTCCTTTTTGGCAGAATCGTTCTTGGATCTGCCCGAATCCATTTGGACGAGGGCGCGCGAAGAAGCCGGGGACACAAGAGCGAAAACCTCGTTTCAGGCCTTTGCCAGTGACATTGATCCGAATATGGTCGAGATGGCAAAGGGTAACGCTATGGCGGCAGGGGTACAGGACTGCATACGCTTGTTCCCCAAAAACGCTTTGGGCGTGGAAACGCAGGGAAGAAAAGGCACCATTGTTTGCAACCCACCCTACGGTCAGCGCTTGGAAACGGCGCAGGAAGCAAGGAAACTATATTCGGCAATGGGTGCGCATTGGAAAAAACTGGACCGTTGGCAGATTTACGTCATCACCTCGGATGAAAACTTCCAGCAGCACTACGGCAGACGCGCAGACAACGTCAGAAAGCTGTATAACGGAATGCTCAAATGCTTCTATTACCAGTTCTATAAGCCGCAGGACGAAAAAGCATTCAAACAAAAAAAGACCTGACATAAGTTCAGGTCTTTTTTGCGAAAAAGGTCAGATTTCGAATTCTTCCGCAATCGGGTCAACGTCGTCGCGAAACTGTTGTTCGTACAGCCGCTTGTACATGCCGCCCAGCTCCAAAAGCGCTTCGTGGGTTCCTTGCTCGATGATTTTGCCGCTGGAAATAACGGCGATCTCGTCGGCGTTTTTGATGGTGGAAAGACGATGCGCAACCACAAGCGTGGTTCTGCCGCGGCAAAGCTCGTCCAGAGCCCTTTGAATGAGAATTTCCGTGGTGTTATCCAAGGCACTGGTGGCTTCGTCCAAAATGAGAATGGGAGGATCTTTTAAGAAGACGCGGGCAATGCAAAGACGTTGCTTTTGACCGCCGGAAAGGCGCACGCCCCTCTCTCCGATGACGGTTTCATACCCTTCGGGAAGGGATGTGATAAAGTCGTGGATGTTGGCACGCTTGGCCGCCTGAATCACTTCATCCTCGGTCGCATCCAATTTGCCGTAAAGAATATTTTCGCGAATGGAGGCGTTAAATAAATATACGTCCTGCTGCACGATCCCGATGTTTTCCCGAACCGATTTGCGCGTCAGGTGCGAGAGATTTTTTCCGTCCAGCAGAATCTTTCCTTCTCGGATGGGATAGAAATTGGGAATCAGATGGCAGAGCGTGGTTTTTCCGCCGCCGCTGGGACCGACCAAAGCAAAGGTCTTTCCTTTTTCAATTTTCAAATCCACGCAGCGAAGCACGTCCGGACTTTCGTCATATCCGCTGACCACACCGCAAAATTCGATCTCGCCTTCCAATTTTCCGGCGTCGCGCGCCTGCGGAAGATCGGTTTCCGGATCGGTATCCAGAATCGCCAAGAAACGTTCAAAGCCGGCAACGCCGTCTTGGAACTGCTCCATAAAACGAATGAGGGTGTTGACCGGATTCAAAAACAAACCGATGGATACAATAAAGGCAGAGTAATCGGCAAAATTGATCTGTCCGCTGTAGAGGAAAATACCGCCGGCGATGAGGATTACTACGTTGAAAATATCCGTAATAAAGCTGGTGGAGGAGTGGAAGGTTGCCATTGCCTTGTAAGCATCTTTGCTGGAGGTGACGAAGGAGAGGTTGCCCTCCTCGAATTTTTCCTGTTCTTTTTGGGCGTTGGTAAATGCCTTCGTCACGCGAATGCCGGCAATGCTGCTTTGCAGAGAACCGTTGATTTTTGCCATTGCCTCTCGGTTTCTTTGAAACGCGCTGCGCATTTTCGAGCGGGTAAAGCAGGATACCAAAACCAAAAGCGGGACGCACAAAAAGACGATGATCGAAAGACGCCAGTCAATGGTGGAAAGATAGGTAAATGAAATCAGAATGGAAATGGAACAAATGACAAGGTTTTCCGGGCCGTGATGAGCAAGCTCCGTAACGTCCTTCAAATCGTTTGTCAGTCGGGACATAATCTTTCCCGTTTCGTTTGCGTCAAAAAAGGAAAAGGGAAGCTTTTCTAAATGGGCAAATAAATCACTTCGCATCTGTGATTGCATTTTCACGCCCATCACGTGTCCTTGATACTGAATGAAAAAGTTCAGCAGCATTCTGACTGCGTACAAAGTCAAAAGAACAAGTCCGAAGAGAACAATGTGTTTCCACTTTTGGTTCGGGATCAGATCGTTGAGCATAAATCGCGTCACGATCGGATATACGATACCGATCATGGAAACCAAAAGGGAAGCTAACATATCAAGGAAAAAGAGTGTTTTGTGGGGTTTGTAATAGGCAAAAAATCGTTTTAACATATCGGTCCTTTCCGAGAATGCCCGAAAAAGCGGGCAATGAACACATTTTTAAGCGAGCAGATTTCCTTCTCCGTCAAAGAGGGGCAGCTTTTCCAAATACACAATGTCCTCTCGCTTTTGCGCGTCACCCTCGGCTAAAATGGCACATCTTCCGGAAACGGTACCGCCGGCTTTTTCGACCAAAACCTCCAAAGCGCGAAGCGATTCTCCGGTCGAAATGACGTCGTCTACCAAAAGAATCTTTTTGCCCTTCATCAATTCGGCATCTGCCGTGTCCAAATAAAGGGTTTGCTCTTTTGCGGTCGTAATGGATTTTACCTTGACCTCCATCACGCCGGTCATATAGAGCTTGGGTGCTTTTCTGGCAAGGAAATATTTTTTTGCACCCGAAAGGCGCGCCATATCACAAATCAGCGGAATTCCTTTGGCTTCCGCCGTCAGCATATAGTCGTATTCATAGGGAATTTTTTGCAAAAGAGCAGAAGCGGCGGCTTCTGTTAATTCCGGATCTCCGAAAATGACAAATCCGGCAATGGAAAGAGAATCATTGACTTTGCAAATGGGAAGATCGCGTTCGACTCCCGCTATGGTCATGTGATGATAACGTTGCATCGTTTTACTCCGTTTTCTTTTTTATTACGAATATGATTATACCCTTGCCAAGTACCCTCGTCAAGGGAAGAGGGGAGGAAAAAATAAAAAAATCAAGAGAAAATCATTGACATTGTGATCGCAAACTGATAACATAGTAATCGAAACCAGATGAAGAGGAGAACAAAACTTTGAGAAACAAAATTACTTTGCCGCCTTACACGAGAGGGGAAGAAATCTGCAATATGGTAACGCATATCGTGGGCGGTGCATTCGGAATCATCGCATTGCTGTTTTGCGTGGTCCGTTCCGCTTTTCACGAAGACCTGTGGGGTGTTGTATCTTCTTGCATCTACGGCTCGTCCATTACGCTCCTTTTCACGATGTCAAGCTTATACCACGGACTGATTCCCGTCAAAGCCAAAAAGGTGTTTCGTGTCATTGACCATTGTACGATTTATCTTCTCATAGCTGGGACGTATACTCCCATCGTTTTGGTTGCCATTCGCCCCGTCTCGCCCGCCACCGCTTGGCTGATTTTTACCATCGTTTGGATTTCGGCGCTGGTTGCCATTGTCCTCACAGCAATCGACATGCACAAGTTTCGCGTCTTTTCCATGGTGGCGTATCTTGCGATGGGGTGGTGTGTTTTACTGTGCATCAAAACCGCGCTTTTGGCGGTCGGTGTCCCGGGTATGCTTCTGATCTTCATCGGCGGTGTTCTGTATACGATCGGGGCTGTTCTTTACGGGATCGGAAAAAAGAAACACGTTTTATACATCCATTCCGTTTTTCACGTGTTCGTGCTGTTTGCCTGCATTCTTCATTTCTTTGCCATTTACTGCTATATTCTTTAAAGAATCAAACAAAAAAAGAACCGCAACGTTGCGGTTCTTTTTTTCGTTATTTGATTTTCGGGAGTCCTGCTGCCGCTACACTCTGACCGACTCTGCGACTGTTTTCGTCGGGCAATGCGAGGTTGATGGCAAGCTCGGGATATTCTTCGCGAAGGACCTTGCGGCAGGACCCAATAAGTGCGTCGCCGCCCTTTCCGCTGGTCACTCTGCCCAAAAGAAGCAGGTGGCGGATGTGATAGGTCTGAGCGTACAGGGGAAGGGTGTGTCCGAGGTAAGTACCGATCGAACGGTAAATATCGAGCGCCTTTTCGTTGCCCAGATCCACCTGTTCCTGAACGACCTTGAGTTTTTCCGCAGGGGAAAGATTCTCATCCAGTTCAATGCCGGCAAAGGGGGCAAGCTTGATCACGCCGTCTTGAGAAAAGTATTTGACACCGCATCCGATATCGCCGCTCCACTCGTCTTCCATCGCGTCGGGATTGGCATCGATGGGAGTGAATGCCAGCTCGTTCAACCAGCCGGTGATGTTACCTTTTTCGTCCACGTAGCCGCCTGCTTGGCTGGTTCCCATGGAAATGCCGAGAACTGAGTTATCATTCAGCTCCATAGCACCTGCCAGAGCCGTTACGTCACCGTCGTTGGCAACCAAAAGCGGAACGTCTCCGATCTCTTTTCCTGCACGCAGATAAATATCTTTGATCTTCGCGTTGAAATCCTCGGGGGAAACCTTAAGGAAAAGGGAAGCGAGCATGGTTCTGTTATCCACGTAAATACCGGCAGAGCTGATGCCGATGGCATCCACGCGCGGCATTTTGGAGGCGGCGGTGCGCAGGGATTCTACGATGCCGTCAAAGTGATACTGGGGATCGGAATTGATCTTGGGGAACCAAACAACCTCTTCCGAATAAACGACTTTTCCGTCCACCACGGCACTGACCTTGCGGTCGCTTCCGCCGGCGTCAAAACCGATGCGGCAACCGTCGAGGTGACCGCCGCAGGGCTGGGATTCGTCTTTCTCTTCGGGTTTTTCACAGTAGGGAAGGAGTTTAACACAAAATTCGGATTCATATACGTCTGCCATGGTCATGAAGTCGAATTTTCTGGCACCGTCGGCAGCGTACTGTGCTTTGATATATTCGTAAATTTCCTTGCTTCCGCAAATCGTAACTTCAAAGCCACCCTTTGCCCACAAAAGGAATTTTACCTTTCTTTCAATGTAGTAGCAGTCTGCCTCAAGGTGTGCGGCGTCCCCATGAATGAAGGTGTCGATGACGGCAATTTTCCCGTCGTTACGACGAATGGCAATGGCGATATGTTCCTTTGCTCCCTTCAAATATTCCTGTTCCCAGCGGTAAAGGGGAAGAAAGCCGGGGTCGAGAACGGGTTTGTTTTTCAGTTCGACGGAAATGTTGAAACGCTCCATTATTGATACCTCTCTCCGGAGATGATGACGTCATCGATCTCCATATTTTCTCCAATGATTAACAGGTCGGCATCAAAGCCCTCTTTGATCTGACCCTTGTTCAACCCCAGCAGGGTTGCGGGGGTTTTGGTAGCCATTTTGACTGCTTCATCAAAATCAATGCCCATGTTCACCGCGCATTTGACACAGTGCCAAAGAGTGGAACCGCTGCCGGCTAAAGTGTCCTGTCCGTCCAGATAAACCGCGCCGTCGCGCACCTTAACCGGAATGCCGCCGGATTCGGAAACCGTTCCCTCGGGAAGACCTGCGGGACGGATGGCATCGCTGATGAGGGTGAGGCGGTCACTGCCGAACAGCTTCAGTGCGGCAAGAATGCTTGCTTTGTGAATGTGAACGCCGTCGCAAATGATCTGCGCCCAAATTCCTTTTTCTGAAGCCGCACCGATCGGACCGGGCTTGCGGTGATGCAGGGGCTGCATAGCGTTGAAGGTGTGGGTCAGACACTTCGCACCGTTTTCGATTGCTTCGATGGCGGTGTCGTAATCGGTATCGGTGTGGCCCAAAGAGGCGATGACTCCGTCGGCGGAAATGCGACGGATAAATTCCATACTTCCGGGCTGTTCGGGGGCGATGGTGATCATTTTCACCTTGCCAAAGCGGCAGAATTCTTCATAGTCGGGAGCTTTGATATAGTCTTCGTTTTGTGCTCCTTTATATTTGGGGGAGATATACGGACCTTCCAAATGGAAGCCGGCGATTTGCGTGCCGGGAAAGTCAGTTTTCCTGTGGGTTACTTCCACCAAGGTTTCGGTATCCATTGTCATGGTCGTGGGAAGCCAAGTGGTGGTTCCTTTTTTGGCAAGAAAATCGCACATCGGTTCGAAATTTCCGTCCAATGCATCCATTCCGATGCAGCCGTGGGCGTGCACCTCGATCATTCCGGGGACAACTCGTCTTCCGTCGGCATCGATCCCGCTCAGACCTTTTTCTTGGTTGATGGATTGAATGCGCCCGTTTTCCATGACGATGTTGCAAATCTTACCTTGGACAAGAGCGTTTGTAATAACAGTTTTACTCATCGGCAAAACCCTTTCTTTCAAAATTGATATTTGCATTATACCATATATTTTCGGCTTTGAAAAGCATATCTTTTCCAATTTTAAGATTTAAATTTACATTTTTCAGTAAAAATTGATCTTGATTTTTTTCTTCAAATAGGGTATTCTATCAGTGATCGTTGAGGAAGGAGATGTCTTGTGGATTACAAAAAAACAGTACTGCGCAAGGATTTTTGCGTTGACGACGTGATTTCCGTTCACTATTTTGAGTACACGGTTGACTTTGCATTTTCCGGCGAACTTCACGATTTTTGGGAGTTTGTTTACGCAGATAAAAACGAACTGCTCATTACTGCCGATAACAAGGAAATTTTTCTTCCTCAGGGCAGTATGTTCGTTCATAAGCCGATGGAATTTCACAACGTTCGCGGCAATGGGCAAAACGCCCCCAACTCCGTTATTGTGGCATTTTCTTCTAAATCCAAGGAATTGTATGATATTGCCGGCAGGGTTCTTTCGTGCACCGAAGCGGAAAAATCTCTGATGGCAGGGATCATTGAGGAAGCCGTGCAGGCGTTTTCCACGCCGCTGGGAGACCCGTATACGGCAGAGCTGGTTCGTCGCGAAGACTCCGTCTTCGGCTGTGAGCAGCTCATTTCCAATCGCCTCGAATCTCTTCTGATCCTTTTGATCCGCCGCTTTCAAACGCAAGGGGAGAAAAAAGATACCGCAGAGAAAAAAGACAATCCCCGCCGCCGCAAGGATGAAATGCGACTTCGCCAGATTTGCCAGTATTTGATGGAAAACGTCGAGCGCGATCTGACCTCCGAGGATATTCAAAAGAAGTTCTACATCAGCGAGTCCTCTCTCCAGAAACTGTTTCAATATAAGGTTGGCTGCGGCGCAATGCAGCACTTTCAAAGATTAAAGATCGACCGTGCAAAAGAGTTGATTCGGGAAAAGAAACTCAATTTCTCTGAAATTTCCCGCAAGCTTTCGTTTTCCTCCATTCATTATTTTTCCAGACGCTTCAAAGCCATTTCCGGAATGACACCTTCCGAATATGCCCAAAGCGTCCGATCCATTTCCTGCCCCAAGGATTGATGGAACAGAAAAAAGAAACACCGCAAAGAATTTTTCTTTGCGGTGTTTCTTTTTTAGCCCTCAAACAGGGGAGTGGAAAAATAGCGTTCTGCGGTATCGGGAAGAACGGTTACCACCGTTTTTCCTTTTCCGAGTGTTCGTGCCAAACGGATGGCGGCAGCCACGTTCGTTCCGCTGGAAATGCCGCACATAATGCCTTCGCGGCTGGCAAGTTCCTTGGAAATCCGAAGCGCCTCTTCGTCTTTCACGATACAAACGTCGTCAATGATGCTTTGGTTTAAAATATCGGGAATCACCCCGTCGCCGATGCCCATCTGAATGTGCGTTCCGATCGAGCCACCGGACAAAATGGCGGCGTTTTCCGGTTCGACCGCCCAAATTTTCATATCGGGATAATGTTCTTTCAAGACCTCTCCAATTCCCGTGATGGTGCCTCCGGTTCCGATTCCGGAGCAGAAACCGTGAATGGGAGAATCCACGTCACGAAGGATTTCTGCGGCGGTTTGGGAACGCTGAATGGCAGGGTTGGCAGGGTTTTCAAACTGCTGGGGAACAAATACGCGCGGATCGTTCTTTTTCATCTGCAAGGCCTTTGCCAAGCATTCTTCAATGCAAAGTCCGATGTTTCCGGCGTCGTGCACCAAAATGACCTCGGCACCGTAGTGCTCCACCAATTTTCTGCGTTCTACGCTCACGGAGTCGGGCATAATGATCTTGACTTGATATCCGCGTACCGCGCCAACCAAAGCAAGACCGATTCCCTGATTTCCGCTGGTGGGTTCCACGATGATGCTGTCAGAATTTAAAATTCCTTTTTCTTCCGCATCGCGGATCATATTAAATGCCGTTCGGGTTTTAATGGAACCGCCGACGTTCAAGCCCTCGAATTTTACCAAAATGCGAGCACTGTCCGGCTCGGATAAATGACGAAGTGCAATGAGGGGCGTGTTACCCAAGGCATCCAGAATGGAATTGCAAATCATAGATAGTCCCTTTCCTAATGAATCTCTTATTTATTATAGCACCGTTTTCTTCAAAATGCAACCATAAGAGAATCAAAAAGAAATCATTCTCATTCGTCTTTTGTCGCTATTTTCAGCAAAAGAGCGTCTTTTATTATCGATTCAGAACCCGTGCCAAAAAATCGCGCGTTTCTTCTTTTTTCGGATTGGCAAAGATCTCTTCCGGCGAGCCTCTTCGCAGATCACCCCTTCGTTCATAAAAACAACGCGAGAACTTACGTCTTTGGCAAAGCCATTTCGTGGGTAACCACCAGCATCGTCATTCCTTCCTGTGCCAGTTGTTTCATCACCGAGAGAACTTCTCCGACCATTTCGGGATCAAGTGCGGAGGTCGGTTCGTCAAAGAGCAGAACCTCCGGATTCATTGCCAGCTTATAACTTGCTTCCCCGTCCATTTTCTTCTCGCAGGCGCGCAGTAAGAACGATGCGATGAGCGTCATCGATAGGTACCCGACCATTTCGATGGCAGCGGATGGGAAGTACTGATAGGTCGTGCCGGCAATGCTTTTGTGAATGGCAAAGAATTCGGTAAAGCCGATGATGCTCATCACGGAAGTATCCTTGATGTTGATAATCAGATTGTTGCCGATCTGCGGCAGAATGTTGCGCAGGGCTTGGGGTAGAATCACGCAGGTCATCGTGTGCCAATGGGTCATCCCGACGGCCTTTGCCCCTTTCGTCTGACCGGGGTCAATGGAGATAATACCGCCGCGAACTGATTCGCCATATATGCGCCGGTGTTGACGGATACGACCAAAAAAGCAGAGAGCCAAACGCTTGAAAAGCGAAGCGTGTAGTTGGTAAAGTAGGCAAGCCGTAGTAAATGAGCACCGCTTGCAGAATCATCGGCGTTCCGCGAAACACTTCCACGTAAATCTGATTGAAAATGCGAATGACAGAGAGCATGTCGCGCTTGAAAACGGAATCGTTTTTGGTGTAGGGGATGGTGTTGAGGATGCCGCATAAAAAACCAATCAAGCAGCCGACGGCGGTACTGAGCACCGCCAGCGAAAGGGTGTTCCACACACCGGAAAGATAAAGTCCTGCGTAGGAATCCCAAAGACGGACAATATCCTCTCCCGGTTTTACAAAAATACGCATCGTGTTTACTCTTCGATGGGTTGAATCGCAACGGCGCGCTCGAGCAGATCGTTAAAATCATCGGCGGTAAGAGGGGACAGAACCTTGTTCATATCGTCCAAAAGAGCTTTGTTCCCTTCGCGAACGGAAATACCGATCTGACGGTCAAAACCCCGTCTTCTACTCCGGATTTTTCCCCGTCCCCACAGGCGGCGAGGGGTAGCACCATCATCAGTGCCAATGCAAAACAAAGTATTCTTTTCATCATCATTCCTTTCTTTTTTCGTTTTGCTTTTTTGGGCTTTTTGCCCGAGAATAAAAAATTGAACCACTTTTAGGAAAAGCGGTTCAATCGCAAGGCAATACTAAAAAGCAAAAGCAAGACAAAAAGCAATGCATGATGAATTGTATAAAACCGGATTTGATAGCGCTCCACAAAAGTTTGTGACAGTCCGGCAGATCTTCTCTGACGACCCAGCAGAAAAAACACAGGCAGTTTTTTCCGCTTCGGCGACATTCCCTTTCCCGTTTTGCGGTTGCCTGACATTGCAAAACGGTACTGATGAATCTCGCACCTCTATCTCAAGTGATTCAATTTTCGCATGTTTTACCACGCATAAAGTCGTTTGTCAACTCTTTTTTTACCGTTGCAATAAAAAAGTCCGAAAACCCTCAAAAAAGAGAGTTTTCGGACGGTGGAAGCGGATGGAAATGCTTATTTTTACTTCGAAAGCATGACCCTGTCGCTTGTGAACTGGCTTCCGCTGGATTGTTCAAACAATTGAAGAAGCTGTTCAATGGTAAATTTCTTCTTTTCTTCGCCCTTCACGTCCACAACGATTCTGCCTTCGTGCATCATAATCAGACGGTTTCCGACGCGAATGGCATCCGCCATATTGTGGGTGATCATAATGGTCGTAAGATGATTCTTTTCCACGATTTCTTCTGTGATGTCAAGCACTTTTTTCGCCGTTTTCGGGTCGAGGGCGGCGGTGTGTTCGTCTAAAAGAAGCACCTTGGGTTGATTTAAGGTTGCCATTAGAAGGGTCAGTGCCTGACGCTGTCCGCCCGAAAGCAGTCCTACCTTGGCGGTCAGTCTTTTTTCCAGACCCAAATCCAGCATTTTTAAAAGTTCAACGTATTGTTTTCTATCTTTTGCGGTAATTCCGGGACGCAGGGTTCTTATCTTTCCTCTGCGCGCGGCAAGAGCCAAGTTTTCTTCAATCTGCATATCGGCAGCCGTTCCCATCATCGGGTCTTGGAAGACTCTGCCCAAGTATTTTGCGCGTTTGTATTCAGGAAGCTTGGTAACGTCGATCCCGTCAATGACAATACTGCCGCAGTCGATCGGATAAACACCGGCAACCATATTCAGCATCGTCGATTTTCCGGCACCGTTGCCGCCGATGACCGTAACGAAATCTCCCTCATCCAAATGAAGATTGATTCCGTTGAGTGCTTTCTTTTCGTTGATCGTTCCGGGATTAAAGGTTTTTTCTACGTTTCTGATGTCAAGCATGTTCCTTTCCCCCTTTCGATTTGTTCATATGGTTTGCTTTGTATTGCGCCTTCCAATAGGGAATGGCAAGGAAGATCGCAACGATGACGGCTGACAGGAGCTTCAAGAGGTTGGCATCCAGTCCCATGGTGATGACCGCTTGAATGACGATGTAGTAGATAATCGAGCCCAGTGCGACACTGAACAGGCGCAGGGCAAAGTTATTGAAGATTTTGCCGAACAAAGCTTCTCCGATGATCACGGCGGCAAGACCGATGACGATCGCGCCTTGACCCATCTTAACGTCGGCAAAGCCCTGATACTGCGCAAGGAACGCGCCCGAAAAAGCCACCAGACCGTTCGAGAGCATAATGCCGAGAACCTTGTTTACGTTGGTGTTGATGCCTTGTGCACGGCTCATATTCAGGTTCGTGCCCGTGGCACGCAGGGCAGAGCCCATTTCGGTGCCGAAAAACCAGTAAAGAAAAGCAATCAGAATCACCAAAACCACGCCGACGGTGATGAGGGGATTGTGAAACGCAAGATCGCGAACCCAACGAAGGGAAACGAGCAAATCGGTTTGATTCACGTTGATGGATTGGTTTGCTTTACCCATAATTTTAAGATTGATGGAGTACAGAGAAAGCTGGGTGAGAATGCCTGCCAAAATCGGCGGAATTCCCATGAGCGTGTGCAAAAGTCCGGTGATGGCACCGGTAATCAATCCGGCGACAAAGGCAAGAAACATCGCCAGATACAAATTGCAACCGTTCAAAATCAAGACCACCGCAACCGCACCGCCGGTGGCAAAGGAGCCGTCTACCGTAAGGTCGGCAACGTCCAAAATTCGGTAGGTGATATAAACACCGATTGCCATAATGCCCCAAATCAGTCCCTGCGAAACCGAGCCGGGAAGGGCATTCAAAAGTTGAGAAAAAATATCCATTTATTGTTTTCCTTTCTACAAACACCAAATTCGGGGAAGATAAAACATCTTCCCCGAACACAAGAATCTTTATTCTGCCGGCTTGATTGCTTCGTAGCCATCGAGAGGAGTGATACCGAGCGCCTTGCAGTTTTGATCGTTATATTTCGGTGTTTGCTTTTCTGCGTATTCAATGGGCATTTCGGAAATGTCTGCTTCGCCTTTGAGAATCTTGACCGCCATCTTGCCGGTGGTGTAACCCAAATCGTAGTAGCTGATCGAAAGGGTTGCAATGCCGCAACCGGAGCAGATTCCTTCTTCGCCTGCGATGACCGGAATCTTCTTGGGCTCGCAGATGTTGTCGATGATACCGGTGTTTTCTGCCACGGTGTTATCGGTGGGAACGTAGATCACGTCGCACTTGTCAGCGGCAGTGGTACAAACCTGAGCCAGGTCGTTCGAGTCTGTGAAGGGATAAAGGGTGGCTTTCAAACCTTTCTTTTCCAGTTCGGCTTTGACCACGTCAACCTGATACTGGCTGTTGGCTTCCTTGGAACAGTAGAGAAGAGCGACCGATTTGGCATCCGGACACCATTCGGTGATCATCGACGCTTGCTTATCGAGAGGAGCAAGGTCGGAAGTGCCGGAAATGTTGCCGCCTACCGTGCCGTCAAAATCCTTCAGCTCGAGGGCAACGCCGTATTCGGTAACGGAGGTGCCAAGGATCGGAATATCAGCCGTTGCGGCTGCAGCAGACTGAAGTGCGGGGGTGGCGTTTGCCATAATCAAATCCACGTTGTTGGAAACGAATTGGTTGGCGATGGTGGAGCAGGTCGCGGGATCGTTCTGACCGTTCTGAACGTCAAATTTGACGGTGCCTTCGCCCATCTCGTCAATGATCGCCTGCTTGAAGCCCTCGGTTGCGGCATCCAGAGCAACGTGCTCCATCAGCTGGCAAATACCGATCGTGTATTTTGCGTTTCCGGCTTCCGAGCAGGAGGAAAACACAAAGCAGGTGCTCATACACATCACAAGCGCCAAAACCAATGCTAAAACCTTTTTCATAACAAAATCTCCTTTGTGAAATGATCCAATGCTTTTTCTCTTGCATTTTCTTGTGACTCATTATATAATGGGTTTCACCATAAGTCAAACAAATAATTTTAATCTTTGTCATAAAATTTATTTATGCTGAAAGAGGAGCGTTATGGATCTGAAAAACCTGATCACCTTTATTCACGTAGCGGAAATGGGAAGCTTTACCAAAGCGGCGGAGCAATTGGGATATTCTCAGCCCTCCGTTTCCTTCCAAATCAAACAGCTTGAAGAAGAATTCGGTTGTTTGTTGTTTGAGAGAATCAATCACACCATTTCCTTGACCGAAAAGGGGCACGAGCTGGTTTCTTACGCACACAAAATTCGTGCGTTCACCGATGAATTGAAAGAAAACGTGAGTGAAAACAAGGAATACAGCGGTCTGATTCACGTGGTAACACCGGATTCGGTCTGCGAAGAGATGATTCTGTCACACTACGTGGATTTTCACAAAAGATACCCGAGCATTTCCATTCGTTTTACAACGGGCGACTCTGCCATTATGCTGGAGATGCTCGATCACAACGAAGCGGACGTGATCATAACGCTTGACCATCACCTCTATAACAAGGATTATATCATTGCAAAAGAAGAGCGACTCCCGATGCACTTTGTGGCTTCTTCCCGGTCCAAGTTTGCCGGTAAAACAAATCTTTCCATTCGCGATATCATTCACGAGCCCTTCATTTTAACCGAATACGAGCAAGGGTATCGCCGTGTGTTCGATCGGGAACTTGCCAAAAAATCCCTTGAAATCACGCCGCAGCTTGAAATCGGACGTACCGACATCATCACCTCGATGCTGGCGCAAAGCGATATGATCTCCTATCTTCCCGATTTTGTTACAAAGCCCCTCGTCGATTCCAAAGCGCTTTGTTATTTGGACGTGTGCGATTTTACCATCGACATTTGGAAACAGCTGATCTACCACAAAAACAAATGGATCTCAAAAAGCTTGAAAGCATTTATTGAATACGTAAAAGAAAAAGAGTTTTCAAACGAAGCATAACAAAAAAAGACCATACGAAATTTCCGTATGGTCTTTTTGTTTGGTTTTGTTTTAGTTTTTATGTTTGAGTAAGAAAATCCCCACCGAAACAAGCCCGATACCGAGCATCGCAAAAGCGGATTTGGTATCAAGTTCGCCCAGAAGCGACGTGACAATAACTGCAACGCCCATCGCCAAAGGGATTGCTTTCAAAATCAGATCGATGGTGGGATTGGCACTTTTGCGCCCGTTTGTCGGCGCGGATTTTGCCCCATCATTTCTTCCGGCGATACCCCTAAAATCTCGGCAAGCTTGGGGATGGTCTGAGTATCGGGGAACGCCACACCGCGCTCCCACTTGGAAACTGCCTTATCGGTAACGTGTAGCTGATCGGCAAGCTCTTTTTGCGTCAAGCCCTGTTCTTTGCGCCAAGAGCTGATCATCTCTCCCATGGATTGGCTCGGCATTTTTCTTTCTCCTTTTTTTATTCCTTTTGCCCAGTATAACAGAAAATCCCAAAGTGGGAAACCGAAGGAGGGTAGAGTAGAGGCAACCTGCGGTTTCCTTAGGGCGTTTTTCTTTCATAATGGTAACGCTTGCGTTTAGCAATCATAAATACGGCCGAAAAGACGACCGCCATAATTTCCGCCACCACCACCGAAAGCCAAATGCCGTCAACGCCCAAAACAAGGGGGAGAAGAAGAACTGCCGCGATCTGAAAGACCAAGGTTCGGAGAAAGGAAACGATTGCCGAGGTGACGCCGTCGTTTAAAGCGGTAAAGAAGCCGGAAGTGAAAATGGCAAAGCCCATGAAAACAAAAGAAAGCACGTAAATGCGAAATCCGGAAACCGTCAAGGCCAAGAGCGTGGCGTCGTAGCTGACGAAGATGTTTGCCAAAGGAGCGGCTAAAAGTTCTCCCGCAAACACCATCCCAATGCCGAAAACGCCGATCATCATCAAACTTTTTTTTAGTAAGCTTTTTAGTTCTTTGTAGTTTTGTGCCCCATCGTGATAGCCGAATATGGGCGCCGTTCCGATGGAATAGCCGATAAAGGTGCCGGCAAAGATGAAGCTGACGTACATCATAACCCCATATGCCGCCACTCCGTTTTCGCCGGCGTACCGAAGAAGCTGAATGTTATAGAGCATTCCCACCACACTCATTGCGATGTTGCTCATAAACTCAGAAGAGCCGTTGGTGCAGGCCTTCAGAAGCGCCGCGCCGTCGAACTTTGCTTTACCGAGTTTTAAAATACTGCTGTTGTTTCGGCTAAAATACAACAGCGGAATGACCCCTGCCGAAATTTGGCTTGCGGCAGTCGCCACAGCCGCGCCCGCAAGCTTGAATTCTTCCGGCAGCAATCCCACCAAAAGGGCATCCAAAACCATATTCGTAACGCCGGCGAAGATGGTGGTCAAAAGACCCAGATTCGGTTTTTCCGCGGTCACGTAAAAGGACTGGAATAAAAATTGCAGGATGTTAAAGGGGAGGGCAACAAGGATAATGCGGGCATACAGCACCGCGTCTTCCAAAAGCCGTCCTTCTCCGCCGAGGGCGGCGGCAATCGGGCGGATCAAAACAAAGCCCAACCCAGCCAGTACGACCCCTAAAAAGATCGAAACGTAAACGAACAAAGAAAAGCACTGATTGGCTCTTATGCTGTTTCCCTCGCCGAAGGATTTGGCAACGATGGCGGAGCCGCCCGTACCGAACATAAATCCGACCGTTGACAGAATCATCAAAAACGGCATGATGAGATTGACGGCGGCAAAGGGTGTTTTGCCGGCAAAATTAGATACGAAGAAGCCGTCGACCACCCCGTAAATGGAGGTGAAAATCATCATAGCAATCGACGGTAAGGTAAAGCGGATCAATCTGCCGTAAGTGAAATGATCCGATAATTGAATTTGCGGTTTCATTCGTTTCTCCCAAACCAGATCTTGATAAAGTGTGCAAGCGGCGGTACCAATTCTTTGATTTCCCAATCGGTGGTGTTTACCGTTAGATGGTAATGCTCCCGATTGCCCCAATCCCCGCCGCCGATCAGCTCACGGGTCTGAGCGCGCACTTTATCAATCTGCTTCATTTGGCGAAGAAGCCCCTTTTCATTCAGTTGTTCTTCTTTGTCGGCACGTTCCATACAGCGACGGATTTTCGCTTCATTTTCCGCACAAACAAAAATGTTGAAAGGGTGATATTCTTTTAAAATGATATCAGCATTTCTGCCGACGATCACGCAGTTGTTTCCCAGCCGAGCGATCTGCTCGATGACCTTTTTTTGTTGCAGAAGCAAAGTAACTTTGCCTGCCTGCGAATAGGCGCTTGCCAAGGTGCCGTGAAAGGTGATCTTTTGTTCCTTCCATCCGTGGTTGTTGAGGGTTCTTTCCACGTATTGAGGATCCATTTTGCAGCGCGCGGCAACGGATGTGATGATTTCATTGTCGTAGTAGTCAAAGCCCAAGCGATCGGCAAGGCGTTTTCCCAGTTCTCTCCCGCCGCTTCCGAATTCTCGACTGATGGTAATGATTTTCATAGATTTCCCTCGTGTTGTTTCATAGTAGTATCAAGATTATAGCATATTACGGTAAAAAATATCACTGTCAATGAAAAAAGGCAGGAAAATTCTTGCCTTTTTAATTTGCGTTAGGTCATTCCCGCTCGCAACCACAAAATCGACCTTAACTGATTTTGTTTTAGCGTTGTGGTACAAATTGATTCGCTTTGGTTTAGATTATCCTATCTACGCCCTTGAATTAACGGAATTTGTCATATTATCTTTTCCGATACATTACAAGCTCAGGATTTTCTCCGTTTTCCTCGTAAGTGCAAACAAGCAGAAAATCCATATTGGCAGCAATACCAAAGCATCTGCCACCAAATTCACTTTCAAGTTGGCTTCCAAGGTAAGAGGCGTTATCGTCAAGAAATTTAACCTTTTGTCCATTTGGGAGCGTATATTCCATATTAACAAATTCGCCCGGCAGAACATTCAAATCTGTAACCTTCGGCACCCCTCTATACATAGCAGTGTATTGAATTCATGAATTAGTTGCTTTTTAAATTCTTCGAATTTTTCTTTTCCTCCTATGTCGATATACCTTTTCCATACATCAAGAGTGTATTCACCATCGGCATAGCACCATTTGCAATATTCTTCGTTAAAAACACCGTCCTCCTCCCGACTGAGATTACTGTCGTCAATTGGCATACCACAACATTCACACACAAGTTCTCTCGGCGAACCAAGGAGTGTATTGATTGATACATTAAACAGTTTAGAAAGTAGCTTCAAGGTTTCTGTATTTGGAATCGTTTCTCCTGTTTCCCAACGAGAAACGGCTTGGCGTGTAACAAACACTTTCTCTGCAAGTTCCTCTTGAGAAAGTCCTTTTTTGTTCTGAGTTCAAGAATAATATCTTTTGTTTCCATAAATTCACCACCTTATATTTTCTGTAGTTATATTTTATCATAAAGTTCCTTCACAAGAACTCAACGATGCAATGGTAGAAGCCTTTAAGGATAGATTAAAAACAGACTAAATCGTGACAACAAAAAATGAGCTAACAGACTTTGTAACAAAAATCTGTTAGCTCATTATTTTTAGATAATCTGAAATTGTTGACAAAACGTTGCCACGAGGCATTTTCAAACCTCAAAAACCCAGTGTTTATGCGGGTTTGCGGCGTTTTTGCGATTATTCCCATTCGATGGTGCCGATGGCTTTGGGAAGACTGCTGCGCCCGCGCGATTACCGCGGCCGGCGGTACGGCGGAGGATGTTTGCCAAGTGGCTTACGGATATGGCTTGTTTACCGGTGGCCCCGGCCTGCACGGCGGCTCTCATAAGGTTGGATGCCTGACTTTGCCGCTGTCCTCCGGCAATACCGACCGTCAGCTACAGTTTATGGTGGATTTGGGCGCAACGATTCTTTGCTGCACCCCTTCCTATGCCACTTACTTGGCAGAATGCATTCACAATCAGGGGCTTCGGGATCAAATCAAGCTGAAGGATGGTATTTTCGGCGCGGAAGCTTGGAGTGAATCTATGCGCCATGAAATCGAGCAGAGCCTGGGCATCAAGGCGTATGATATCTATGGCTTGACGGAAACCTCCGGTCCGGGCGTGGCATATGAATGCGAAGCCCAGACGGGTATGCATATCAATGAAGATCACTTCATTGCGGAAATTATTGACCCCAACACCGGCGAAGTGCTTCCCGACGGCACAAAGGGCGAGCTGGTTTTCACTGCTATTACCAAGGAGGCCTTTCCCTTGCTTCGCTACCGCACCCGTGACATCTGTGTACTGAACCGTGAGCCCTGCCCCTGCGGCAGAACGCATGTTAAAATGTCCAAGCCTATGGGCCGTAGCGATGATATGCTGATTGTGAAGGGTGTAAATGTGTTCCCCTCTCAAATTGAAACGGTTCTGCTGGACCAGGGGTATCCTGCCAACTATCAGATTGTTGTGGACCGCGTCAACCATTCCGATACATTGGAAATTATGGTTGAGATGACGCAGGAGGTTTTCTCCGACTCCTTGGGTAAGATTACTGAGATGGAGAAGAATCTGGTTGCATCCCTCAAGGCAATGCTGGGCATTTATGCAAAGGTTCGCTTGGTGGCGCCCCAATCCATTGCCAGAAGCGAAGGAAAGGCCGTTCGCATTATTGACAAACGAAAAATTTGAGGAGGTATTCTGATGAGCATTCGCCAAATCTCCGTATTTTTGGAAAACCGTACCGGCCAGTTGGCGGAAATTACAAGCATCTTGGCACGGGGCAATGTGAATCTGCGGGCTATTTCCATTGCAGAAACAGCAGATTATGGTATTGTCCGTATGATTGCTGACGATATGGCTGCTGCCGCCGCTGTTTTACGGGAGGCAGGGATGGTGATTTCCACCGGCTGTGTGCAGGTGATTGCTGTGCCGGATAAGCCCGGTGGCTTGGCTTTGGTGTTGGAACCTTTGGCAGAGCACAACATTACCGTCGAATATATGTATTCTCTCTTTAACCACAGTGACGGCGTGGCGTATATGGTCATCCGTGTCAGTGAAGAAGAAAAATTTGCCGCGCTTATGGGTTCCTGCGGGATTGAAGTGGTTACCGCAGAGAAGCTGGGCGTCCGATAAGTAGAAAGTGAGGAAGGTTTCCATGCAGGAAATGAGCAGAAAAAATCAATATTTTACGGATTCCGTTATCCGCCGTATGACACGCATTTCCATTGATTGCGGCGCGATTAACTTGGCCCAGGGTTTCCCGGATTTTGACCCGCCTAAGGCTATGCTGGATCGGCTGAACGAAGTGAGCTATCAGGGTCCCCACCAGTACCCCATCACTATGGGCGCTCCCAACTTCCGTCAGGCCCTGGCTAGAAAATGCGGCAGGTTTATGGGTCGTTCTTTGAATCCCGACACCGAAATGGTGGTCACCATCGGCTCTACCGAGGCTATGGTAGATACCATTTTTGCCCTGACCAACCCCGGCGATAAAATTGCAATGTTCTCACCCTACTTTGAGAACTATCGCGCCCAGGCAATTATGGCACAGTGCGAGCCGGTTTTTATTCCCCTCACACCTCCTACCTTCCATTTTGATGCCAATGTGCTGGAGGACGCCTTTAAGCAGGGCATCAAGGCGATTTTGATTTGCAACCCCTCCAACCCCAGCGGTAAGGTCTTTACCTATGAGGAGCTGAAGCTGATTGCAGATCTGTGCATCAAGTATGATGTCTATGCCATTATGGACGAGGTTTACGAGCATATCGTCTACGAAGGACATAAGCATATTTATATGAACAGCCTGCCCGGTATGTGGGAGCGTACAGTTTCCTGCTCTTCTTTGTCAAAAACCTATTCTATCACCGGCTGGCGTCTGGGCTATGCCATTGCGCCCCAGCCGATTATGGACCGGATTAAGCAGTACCACGACTTCAATACCGTGGGCGCCCCCTCTCCTTTGATGGAGGCGGCGGTTGTGGGCTTGGATATGCCGGATAGCTACTATGAAGAGTTCAGCGCACACTATGCCCATATGAAGAAGCTGTTTACCGAGGGGCTGGACCGGATCGGGATTCCTTACACCGATCCTCAGGGCGCATACTTTGTGCTGGCAGACATCTCTCCCTATCTGAAGAAAGGTCAGACCGATGTGGCGTTCTG
>JAZNNH010000048.1:0-6203 GCA_045580105.1 Eubacteriales bacterium
GCATCTTGCCAAGATAAAGAAGAATAAATTGGAGTGCGGTCAACGCGACGTAGATGATATACAGAATTTTGGCGGTATCCTGTACCTTCGGAAGCAGTTTTCCGATCGTGGGACCGGGCATTTCGGCGCGGATAATGTGAATGGTTCGGTCCGATACGTTCGGCAAAAACGCCATCAAAAAGACCAGAACGCCCATGCCTCCGATCCAGTGGGTGAAACTGCGCCAAAACAAAAGTCCGCGATCCAAATCTTCCACCCGATTCAAAATCGAGGCGCCGGTGGTGGTAAATCCACTGACGGTTTCAAAGAACGCGTCGATATAATGGGGGATCTGTCCCGAGAAGAAAAACGGGAACGCACCGATCGCGGAAAGGGAAAGCCAAGCTAGCGAGGTGATGGCAAAGCCCTCTTTTGCGAACAGTAAGCGGCTCTTCGGACGGGATAGCAAAAGGAGTGCGGCGGCAAGGATCAGTGCCAACAGGATGGTATGGAAAAAGGCCACGGCACTGGATTCTCGGTAAAACAACGATACTGCGGTGGGAATCAAAAGAAGCAGAGCTTCCAAGAAAACGATCAACCCAACGGTATGAAACACCATTCTTCGATTCATACGTTACTCCATCACGTCAGCAAGGTCTAAGATCACGCGCCCCGTGGACAAAATGACCACGCGGTCGTCCGGCAAAATACAATCGGAACCGGAGGGGATGATGGCTTTTCGGTTGCGGATGATGCCGGCGAACAGAATGTTTTTCTTTAGTTTCAGATCTTTGAGCGCAACCCCGCAGAACGGGAAGTCGCTTTCCACTTTGAATTCCAAGGCCTCCACTTTGCCGTCCATCAGTTTGTATAAGGTTTCGATTTTACTGCCCATGGAGTTTTGCAGGGCTCTTGCATAACGGGTCAAAACCGCACTGATCAGATGGCGGGGGGAAATGGTGCAGTCCAGTCCGAGTTTTTTTGCCATGGCGCTGTAGTCGTCGCGATTGATTTTGGTGATGACCTTTGCTACCCCGCGCGACTGCGCCTGATAGGAAAGCAGAATGTTTTCTTCGTCCATTCCCGTCAAGGAAACGAAGGCGTCCATCACTTCAAGCCCCTCTTCCAAAAGAAGCTCTTCTTTGGCACCGTCTCCGCAAATGATCACCGCTTCGGGCAAAAGCTCGGCGAACAGCTCGCAGTTTCCTTTTTCCTTTTCAATGACGGTTACGTTGCAACCGCTCTTGAGCAGCATTTTGGCAAGGTAAAAGGAGGTGCGGGAGGCACCGATGATCATCACGTTCTTGGCGTGCTCTTGCTTCATGCCGAGCAAGTTGAGCAGTCGTTCCATTTCGGCGGGCGCTGCAGTCAAGCCGATGCGGTCCCCGCTTTGCAGCACAAAGGAACCGCCCGGAATAAACGCTTCCGAGCCGCGCTGAACCGTTCCCACCAGATAGGAGGCGGGAAACTTTTTCTTCATTTCCATCAAACTCATTCCGTTGAGGACGGATTTTTCTTTGAGAAGCAATTCTACGATCTCAAAATTTCTGCGGGAAAAGGTTTCCACGCTTTCTGCAATCGGCAGTTGCAGGAGATTGAACAGTTCTTTTGCCGCCAGAAAATCGGGGTTGATGGCAAAGGAAAGATCCAGCGCTTGCTTGATAAAACCAAGACTTTTGTCGTTGTATTCGGGGTTTCGGATGCGGGCAATGGTGTGAGCCACGCCCAGTTTCTTTGCCATAAAACAGCAAAGCATATTAAATTCGTCCGAACCGGTCACCGCAATGAGAAGCTGGGTGTTCTTGACACCGGCTTCCGTGAGCGTTTCCCAGTCCACACCGTTTCCGCATACGCACATCACGTCGTATATGTTGGAGATCTCGGCGATGACGTTAGGATCGCTGTCCACCGCAACCACGTTGTGTCCTTCCGACACCAAATTTTCCAAAATGGTGGTGCCGATTTTACCGCCGCCTACAATAATAATGTTCATTTGTTTCTTCCTTTATCGTTTCGGAATTTTACCTTTTTGATTGTAACACGGTATAGGGAAAAAAGCAAGAAATTTCAACTATCGGTTCGCGCCTTCCCCGTTTTCGCGAAACCAGAGGATCTCGTCCCGAATCCAATAGGAAAATCGGCATTCGGGAAGGCGTTTTTCGTGCGGGAGAATCTTTTCCATACACTCGGCACCGTCCGCCCATCCTTCCCAGATGTCGGCATAGCAGAAATCAAAATCACCGGGACGCACGCGCTCCAAAAAGGAAAACGCATCTTCCGTGACGACCCGAATGGGTTTTTTGTTCGAGAAATGGGGCAGGATCTCTTCGCGGAAGAGCCGGATGACCTCGGGGCTTTTTTCTACGATGGTGATGCTTTCCACCTCGTCATTTTCGCATATGCGGTAAGGATAATAGCCAAGACCCAATCCCAGCACCAAAACCTTTCCCTTTGCCTCTGGAATGTCCGGTGCCATCGAAAACACTTCCGAGGGACACACGCTCACCCAAGGGATATTCTTTTTATAAAGAGCGGGAAATTCTACTTTCTCGGGGAAAAATCCGATTTTGGGCACGACGATCTCATCGCGCATACAAGGCATATCGTATTGGAAAAACTCCCCCCGCTCGTAGTGCGCCGTCGTGAGGAGAAAATCTCCGATTTGTTTTTCCTTGGGCAGAACGTTCTTTAAGTACGGATCGGAACGAAAGGCGTCAGGGGAGAGTTTTTTTGCCTGCGCAAACAGTTTTTTCAAAAAGGCGGCATCCGCCCGTTTCCAAAGGTCCATTCCGTCGCAAAAACGAAGCATCACGTAAAACAGCTCAAAGTCGTCGAAGTAGTAGCCCTCTTCCTTTAACTGTTGCAGCTTTTCGTCGCTATAGCCCGCTCTTGCCTTCTCGAGGTCCCTCGCGGTATATGAAATGTTCGGAGCGTATTGTGCGATCACGTTTCCGATGTGCGCACAAACCGATAAGGATTCTTCTTTTGTCATCGTTTCATTTCCTTTCGAGCTCAGTATATCACCAAATGCAAGAAAAGAAAAGGAAAACCTTGCCAAAGGCGTGATTTTTCGGTATACTGATGAAAATAAATGAGAAGGAAAATTTACTTATGAAATGGATGATTGCATCGGATTTGCACGGCAGCATCAAAACCTGCAAGAAACTGTTTGATTGCTTCCAAAAGGAGGGCGCCGATCGGATTTTGTTTTTGGGAGATTTGCTGTATCACGGCCCCAGAAACGATCTGCCGGAAGAATATGAGCCGAAACAAGTGATCGCGCTTTTGAATGAAAACAAAGACAAATTGCTCTGTGTGCGCGGAAACTGCGATACCGAGGTGGATCAGATGGTTCTGGAATTTCCGATCCTTTCGGACTATGCGCTCCTTTCCCTTGGCGAGCGGGTGCTGTTTGCCACGCACGGGCATCACCACAACGCCGCTTGTCTTCCGCCCCTGAAAGCGGGCGATATCCTGGTTCACGGGCACACCCATATTCCCATCTGGGAAGAGCACCACGGCGTTCTCGTTCTCAATCCCGGCTCTGTGACCATTCCCAAAGCAGGGTCCAAAAGAGGGTATATGACCTTGGAAAACAACGTGTTTACTTGGAAAACGCTCGATGGCGAAACCTATCACGAGCTTGTGTTGTAATTTTTTTGAAAAAATTTTTATTTTTGTTGTGACTTTTTGATCCTTTCAAACGTATTTGAAATAGGAGGGCAAAAAAACGTGAGTATTTTGCAGCGTCAAGTCTGCGATATTGACACCGCCTACCAAAAGTATGCGGACGTGATGCATCGCGTGGCGATGGCGCAGTTGCAACACTGCGCCGATGCGCAGGACGCGGTGCAGGAAGCGTTTGTTCGATATTTGACCAAGCATCCGCCCTTTTTCAGCGAAGAGCACGAAAAGGCGTGGCTTTTGCGAGTGACCGTGAATTTGTGTCACGACATCGCAAGGAAGAAAAAACACCACCCGACCGTGTCTCTTGATGACATAACAGATCTTGCCGCCGAGGATGAAAGCGAATATCGCTCTCTTTTGGAAACGATTTCCGCTCTTCCGCAGCTTTATCGGAGCGTGGTGATCCTTCATATTTTGGAGGGCTTTTCCCAAGAGGAAACCGCTCGGATTTTGAACGTATCGCTTTCTGCCGTGAAAATGCGGTGGAATCGCGCGCGGCAAATGCTCAAAGAAAGGATAGGGGAGGAAGTATCGTGTTTTCCGACAAACAGATCAGGGCATACCGAACGGTAACGGCACCGGATTCGCTTTATCAGAAGATCAAAGAGAAAACGGATGAAACAAACCGTTTCCGTGCCACACGCAATCGGTTTTTGGCGTTGGCGGCGTGCGTCGTTTTGGTTCTCGGCTGCGTATTTCTGCTCCATTTAGAGCAGAATACCAAAGTAATGGTCAACGGACAAGAGCTTCGCGACAGCTTGTCCTATGCCGATCTTCAAAAGGGCTTTGAGATGAGAAGCTCCTCGCATCTGACCCTCGACTTGGAATTTCAGGTTGAAAGAAAGACCGAAATTCGTGTTTCCCACGGTGTTTTGGTGACAAAATCCGGCGAAAGCGCCGTTTCCCATACCATGGAACAAGACGCTTCCTTTACTTGGGAAATCTCCCGATCCGATCTTGCTGCCCCGTGTTTTTTGTATCTGACGGATGACAAAGGAAGCACCCGCCTTGCCCTCAGTTATGACGACGAGGAAAACAAGATCCTCGTTTGCAAAGAAAAACAATAAAAAAACCAAACAAAAAGGAGAAAAACAATGAAACAAATCACTTCGCTTATCCTCGCTGCTGTGATGCTCTTCGGCTTTGCCGCTTGCACCCAGCCCGAAAAGACCGATGAAACCAAGACCCTCGAGAGCGAAAACGTGACCGTTGAAACCGGCAAAGAAGAATCCGGCAAAACCGTAGGTCAGACCCTGCTTGACGATTTCAAGAAGCGTGCAGAAAAAGGCACGGCTCAGGAAATTGCCGATGGTTTGATGCAAAACAAGGTCATCCAGTTTATGGGTGGCGTCATGGAAATCGAAGAAGGTCTTCTGACCGGCTTTGAAAACACCGAGATCAAGGGCTTTGAAAAGGGTGTAACCTTTGTTCCCATGATCGGCACCATTCCCTTTGTCGGATACGTGTTCGAATTGAAGGACGACACGGACGTAGACGCCTTCAAAAAGACGCTGGACGAAAGTGCCAACCTTCGTTGGAACATTTGCGTTACCGCAGATGAAAAGATCGTGGACAACGTCGGCAACAAGGTATTCTTCCTGATGTGCCCCGCAAGCTTTGAACAGAGCGAGGAAGACACCGGCGATTTGGGTATGACGGACGAGATCGGTACCGTGGAAGATCAGACTCCCGCTCTTGACGGTGAAGCAGAACAAACTCCCGCCTTTGACGGAGAAGCTGCCAACTAAGAAAAAACGAAAAATTCAGCATAACATCGGTTATGCTGAATTTTTTCAAAAAGAGGTAAACCATGCTTTTTTCCGGAATTCCGTTTTTGTATTATTTCTTGCCGTGCGTGCTGGTTTTGTATGCCATCACGCCCAAGAAATTAAAAAACACAACGCTCCTTCTTTCCAGTCTTGTCTTTTATGCTTGGGGAGAGCCGCGGCTCGTGTTTTTGATGGGCGTCACGGTGTTTTGCGGGTACGTGCTTGCGCTTCTGACCAATCGGTTCCCAAAATTCAAAAAGCTGTTTTTGGTGCTTTCCCTGACTTTTAGCTTGGGCTTTTTGGGGTATTTTAAATATGCCAACTTTTTTGTTGAAAATTTCAACGCGCTGACGGGGCTTTCCGTTCCGCTCCTCAAGATCGCTCTGCCGATCGGCATTAGCTTTTATACCTTTCAGATTCTCAGCTACAACATTGACGTGTATCGGGGCGAGGTTGCCGTTCAGAAAAATTTTGTGGACCTTGCGTGCTACATCGCCATGTTCCCGCAGCTGATCGCAGGCCCGATCGTTCGCTACAGCGACATCGCAAAGCAGCTCAAAGAGCGAACCCACAGCTTCGAAAAAACATCTTACGGCGTTCGTCGTTTTGTGATCGGTCTTGCCAAAAAGATTTTGATTGCCAACTCCTTGGGAGAGCTTTGCGATCAGTTTGGCTCCACGGGGGAAGAGAGTGTTCTCTTCTATTGGCTTTATGCGATCGGCTTTACGTTGCATATTTATTTCGACTTTTCCGGTTACAGCGATATGG
>JAZNNH010000049.1:0-6712 GCA_045580105.1 Eubacteriales bacterium
AAAGGTAACGGTCGCGTTCTCTGTCAACTGCGGCAGGAGCGAATCATCCGCAAGCCGTGCGAGCTGGTCGAAATTTATGATCGGAAACGCGTTTGGATCGAGTTTCTTTTCGTTCCAAGATTTGGCTTTGATATAATATGCCCAAGCCCCGTCATCGGTGTCAAGAGAAAAATTGCGGCTGTAAACCTTGCAGTTGGGCGCCGAAACGTATAGCTTTCCTGAAAACGCGTTCCACGGGCTTATTACAATCATTCCCGATCGATTTGTTTTTAATTCCAACTCTTCAAAAGAAAAATCTCCGAACAGACGAAAATCTGCTGACAAGGTTTGCTGAGAAAGCAAAACCTCGTTCCAAAAGAAAAGGTCGCCGCCTTCGGGCAAGCACTGTGTGACGGGTAACAGGTCCTGTGTATCGGTAATCCACGCTTGGCTCACTGTTTTTCCCAACATAACAAGAGAAAAAGAAGAATCAATCGCAAGAGAAAGCTCCTTGCTCTCGCCTGCTGAGAGCCGGATTTGAGAAAGCTTCTGCGAGTCGGAAAAGAAAATGATCTGCAACTCTTCTTTTTCGTCGTTTTTGACGGAAAGGACCTCATCACCTTTCGGCAGATCAAAAGTTTCGTTTTCGGGGAACAGTGTGCTCTGTCCAAGCGAAACGGTAACGGCGGCGGGTTTTGCGCGAAAAACACCGCCATAGATTCCGCCACGAAGGGAATCCACAAACAAAAGAAAGCATATTAAGAGAAGAAAAACGGTAGCCACGAGAGCAATCAGTAGCTTTTTCGGAATCGTTCTTTTCATAATTCTCCTACTTTTCCAAAATAAAAATCTGTTCGTTAACGAGAGCTCCGCCCTCTTTACACTCGCGCACAATCGAGCGCGTCGCAACTTCTTTTTCACAAGGGATCATTTGATCGGTAAAATAGTAAATCTCGCGATAATCTCCGCCAAGCTTTGTTTTTCCTTGTATGACTTCAAATACCATCACAATCCCCTCACTTTCTTCTTTTATTTTAACACAAAAAGAGTAAGAAAAAAAGGGTTTTGTAAAAACAAAAACCCTCGGCTTCCACCGAGGGTTTTGCTTAATTGGCTTTAAATGATTACTGATAGAGTTTCGCAGCTTCCAGATAAGCCAGAACGGCTTGCGCAACTTCTACCGAATTGCCATTCTCAATGTAAGCATTGCAGGAATAAGCAACGCTATTGGTTGCAGCAGCTGCAAGTTCGGATCCGATGTACAGATGCAAATCGTAAACTTCGGTCATTTCCGCAACATCAAGAATCAGAGTAACCATATAGTTATACTCTTCGCTGCCCTCAACCTTTTGAACAACGATCTTAGAAGCAGGAAGCTCAATTCCGCTTTCATGGTTGAATGCGCGAACCGTGAATTCCTCTGATGCACGCAGATAATAATTCATTGCGATCTTCTCATCCAAAGAAAGACTGTTGGAAACGAAGACAACACCGCGCAGGTATTTCTGAACACTGGGAGTAGTGGTATCGCTTCCGACATAGACAACTTCAGGATATTGAACTGCGTCCTGGGTGCCGTCGAAACGATTGTTTGCTTCGGTACCGTAGTTGTGAACGGCTTTCAGTAGGTATTCCAGTTCGGCATCGCCGGTTTCGTGAGCATAAGAAATGCCGCTTTCCAAAAGATCGTAAACCGTATAGGTTTTCACATTGTCACCGCCCAAAACAACGAGAAGTTGTTCGTCATACTGGGAAGCAGGAATGCCAAGACCGGCATAGAAGGTAAAGTATTCAACGCTGCCTGCGGTTTTGATGCTATCTGCAGGGAATGCGTTCTTGTCTGCGATTTCACCCTCGGCAAATTTCTTGCCTGCGAAGGTTACGGAATAGGTCCACTTACCGTTTTCATCAATGAAATCTTCAATATCGGATTTGGAAACCCAGAAGGTAACGCCGAGCGTTTCGTCCAAATGGAAGTTTACCATTGTTTCAAGACCGGGAGCTCCGGAATCGGCAAAAGGACCGGCAGAACCGATGAGTTTCTTGCCGTCAAAGGTAGCAGAGCCGGCTACCGACTGATCTTTGCTGGTGGGATGCACCAACTGGATGGGGTGCTCGTCCGAGAACTCAAAGTAAACGTGACCGTCTTTCCAGTTCTGAGTCTGAATCAAGACCAGTCCCTCGTCCTCCATGGCATCGGCTTTTACTTCCGTATCTTCGCCGATCTGATAGTTATAATCTCCGGCACCAAAGGTGGTGGTCAAATTCTCAGCTGCAGGAAGTGCCGCATAGAGGGCGATGTCACCATCCTGGGGCTTCAACGTTAAGCTTGCGCATCCTACCGTTGCGTCTTCGCTCTGATTGGAACCATATACGTCACCGTTGAACGTGCCGCCGGTAAGAAGAGTGGTGATGTTGGAATGGACAGAACCGCTGTCAAAGTTACCTGCTACAAACGCACCGTCGACTTGTACGCCGGAAAGCTTGGTCGTAACGTTTTCGCCTACGTCGCCGCTACGGTTACCGCCAATGAAATTACCGTTGAACGTGCAGTTCGAAATTTCGTTATGGATGCTTCCGGAAACCGTTCCGTCTGCGTGACCTGCCACAAAGCTACCTGCGACCGTCGTGTCGGTCAGGGTGTTTTTAATCTGTGCTGCCGTGCTGTTGGCTGTGCCGGCACCGCCGTAGAAGTTGTTGCCAAAGTCCATACCGGTCACATTGTTCACAACCGTACCTGCGTTCGCATTTGCACCGGCACCGTAATAATAGGAAATGGAACCGCCGGTGATGTTGTTGATAACGGTGGTTGACTCAGCGGTCTTCGTTTCACCGCCGCCGCCGTAGAAATAACCGATCTTACCGCCGGTGACGTTATTGGTGATCGTACCGTCAACCTGAGCGATATTACTACCGGAGCTGGAACCGCCGGTGCCGTAGTACTTCGCGATTTCACCGGAAGTCATATTAAGAGTAATGTTGCCTTGGGTGTGTCCGTTCGACGATGCGATGAGCTTTGACGTAATTTTACCGCCCATGACGTTGTGCGTAACGTCGGCGTGAAGACCGGCGCCCGAAGCGGCAGAGCTATTCGTCGAATAAACGGTACCGACCGTGCTGCCTTCCATGTAGTTGAAGGTTGCGCCTTCGGAAAGCCCGTAATGTCCGGAACGGGCCACGTAAAAGCCGGTCAGTTCAGCGCCCTCTTTGAGGTTGAGGGTGAACTTTCTCAAGTCGTTCGTAGTCGCGGTCGAAGACATCGCAAGAGCAGCGATGTTGCCGAGCTTGGAGTTTTCGATGTTGACGGTCAAGCCGACCAGCGGAACTCTGTAGTTGTGCAAGTACCAAGCCACACTACTACTGCGAGCCGAGTCAGTATAGTTCTTAACGGTGACGACCTTATCGTAGTTGAGGGTCGTGTTCGTGGTGTAGTAATCGAAGACCACGTATGCCTGACCGACGTCGGTGCCGGTTCTTTCGTTGGCAATCCGAACGTTGTCCAGCGTTACGTCGTAGCCGGAGAAGCAGACGTATCTCTGAGCAAAGAACGTTCCCGTGGGGTTCATTCCGACTCGGATATCATGAACCTTGATGGTGATATCAATATCCTTGAAATAGATATCATTATAGAACGCAGCTTGCGTATAGCTGGAGGAAGCTGAGGCGCTCAAATATGCCAGATAGATGTCGGAATAGTCGTCCGCACTCGTGGTGTTCTGCGACGTGATCGTAATCGGCAACCGATGGCCGTTTGCGTCCAAAGCCACCGTATTGTCGGGCGAGTACGTCGTGGTTGTAATACGATCCACGATAATCAGCTTCAAGCGAGAACCGGTGGGCAGTTTCATTGCATTCGCTTTTTGAATGGCGCTGGAAATCGAAGTGAATGCCGTTGCCTCGTCGGATCCGGAAGTATTATCACCGTGGTCTGAAACGTAAAAGATCACGGTATTGGCGCTTGCATCAACATAATTGCTGAGCAAAACAGCGCAGCCAAGTACCAAAACCAAGGCAAACGCCAAAGATAATCCTTTCAAAATTTTAGAGTTCTTAAACATTGGCAGAACCTCCTGTCATTTGTCAATGGGTATACCTGTACCCATAATAACTTATCATCATTATAACTGCTTTTTTTCAACTTTGCAAGAGAAAATTGCTCCTCTTTCTTGCTGTTTTTGCCGTTTTTCTATTTTTCAGCATTTTTAATAAAGATGACATCGCAAAATTGTGCAGTTTTAAATCAATTTTTTTGCTGTTTTTTCAAAAAATGGGAAGCAAAACCATAGAAGCAATCAAAATGCCCAAAAAGACGTATAAAACCGAGATCACTTTTCGACGCGTCGCCATCAAAGCCACGAGGATCAAAATCAGAACCATTGCTGCCAAAGCGGAAACATCACCCAATTCGAGCGCCGGCGGTGCCGCAGAGGCCAAAGTGTCACAAAATCGCAGAAAAGCACCAACCATACTGCGGGAAACCCAAAGGAAGAACGTACCGATCGGCCGGATGAAAAAGGCAAAACAAGTCAACATTCCGAGCGCAAGACAGAGCGAAAACATCGGGGGCAGAATCAGGGAAAACAGAGGGGCAAGAACAACCGACTCGCCGAACAAAAGAAGCTGAAAAGGAAACGAAAATACAAAAGCGGAAAGAGAGATAATAAACAGACAAAAGAGAGCAAAGCACCACTTTGCAAGGATTTCTTTTTTACCGATTTTGCTCTCTTGAAAGCGCAGGGTAATCCCCTCGCACAAGACGGAACCCGCCACCAAAATGCCGAAGGTGCTGGAAAAGGAAAGCACAAAAGAGGCGCAGGTCAGAATCTGTACGTTTTGAACCGCCAGAAGGCAAGCGGCAAAGACCAGTGCCGTAACGGAATCGCCCGGTCGGAAAAAGAAATCGGCAATCAAAGGCAAAATTGCCATCACCACCGCCCGAAAAACGGAAACGGTGCCTTGTGTGATGAAAAACAAAAACAAAATAATCGGAATCATCAAAAGAGCTCTTTTTCTCTGACCGATTCCAAAGATGCGAATCATCCAAGCAAAGACAGCAAGAAACTGAGTAATGTGAAGTCCTGAAATGGCAATCAAGTGGGAAGAGGCAATGCGGCGAAACGTTTCGGTGTCGAGCTGAGAAAGCCGCGTCCGATCGGAAAGCAAAACAGCACGCAAAAAGCCACCCTCACGGCTGCCCCCGAAGGCATCTGCGATGCTGCGGCGAAGATTGCCCAAGAAAGCATATCCGATATGACTGCCTTTCACCTGAAAATCGTTTTGGAGTACCCCTTTCAGATCCACGTTTTCCTGTTTCCAAGCATCGGAAACGCGGGAAGACAGGGTCAAAGTAACTTGGACCATATCGCCAACTTTGGGCAAACGATCCGACTTGACCCGAATCTTGGCGCGATGCGGCAGACGAGCCGAAAGGTCGAATTCTTGATCCGAGCAACGCGTTACCACCCCGCTGACCGTCACGCATTTTTGGTCATATTGATCGGAAAGGCGAGCATCTTTTTGTCTTTGCACGCCCACAACGATCACACAAAGAGCCAGACCGACCAACGCCAACAGGAAGATGGAAAAGAAGCCCGTTTTCCGAAAACAGATGCCCAGAAGCAACAGAACAACAAAGATCCCGCAAACCAAAACAAGCGCAAGCAAATCGGAAAGGAGGGCGAAAATCAAACAGCCGAAAAGAAACGGAATTCCGATGCTGTTTAACGTCTGACCGAAGAAAAACGAGCGAAATCGCGGGGAAACGTCCATATTCCATTCTCCTTTCCTTCGTTTGAATCTTCATAAAATTACAAAAAATTCCCGGTCAAAACCAGGAATTTTTCCGTTTTGTTTGCACGTCAATCGTAAATGGTTTTCTTGCCTTGGTACAGATAAGATTTCGGATTGCACGGGGTACTTCCTCGATTGATCTCGAAATGCACGTGATTGCCATCGGAAAGACCGGTGTTCCCCACCTCGGCAATTTTCTCTCCCTGTTTGACGGTTTGACCGTAGCTGACGTTGATTTTACTGCAATGGGCGTACATCGTGGAATAGCCATCCTCGTGTTCAATGACCACGCAATATCCATAGCCGGTAAAATAATTGTGGGGACGGTTGGAAAAAGCGCCGTTTTGGCCAATGGCTACCACAACCGTTCCGGAAGCGGCGGCATAGATGTTGTCCCCCTCGTCACCCGGAATATCCCAGCCCTTATGGTTGCCGTCCTCCCGAGGACCGAAATAGGAAAAGACCGAGCCGATTCGGGGCAGGATGAATCTTCCCGGAGCCCGATCAAACGCCGTGATTCCGAGCTCTTCCGGTAAAATCTTGGTTCCGATTGAAACGACACGGTTGACGGGCTGACGAAGCACCGTTTGACCGACGACCTCACGTTTGACTTCTTTTCCGTCCACGTAATAGATCCGTGCCGTCACCTTTGCTTTTCCGTCAGCTCCTTTTGTCGTGGTATCCGCCATTGAGGTATAGTGTTCGGCACTTTCCACGTAAACCGTTTCATAGGGAAGCGCCGCTTCATACGTAATATCTTGGGTGCTGTATAAATCCAGCTTGATTTTTTCAATGGATTGGGGACGGTTCGAATGGGACACGTTCTCATCTTGGATGACAACGTCAATATCGGACAGCAAGAGCGAGATCGGCACCGTTTCGGGAAGCGGATCCGGAAGCGTGGCAGAGGAAGAGATGTCGGGAAGCGGTGTCTTTTTGCGCT
>JAZNNH010000050.1:0-11488 GCA_045580105.1 Eubacteriales bacterium
AAATACGGCTGTAACCCAAACCAAAAGCCGTCTAAAATTTATATGCACGACGCAAGTGAACTTCCCATTGAAATTTTGAACGGCAGACCGGGTTATATTAACTTTCTCGATGCCCTCAATTCTTGGCAGCTTGTAAAAGAATTGAAAGAAGCGCTGGGACTTCCCGCCGCGACCTCCTTCAAGCACGTCAGCCCCACTTCTGCGGCTGTATCCGTGCCTCTTTCCGATACTCTGAAAAAAGCTTATTTTGTTGATGACGTCGATGGTTTGGATGCTTCTCCCATCGCCATCGCCTACGCAAGAGCAAGAGGAACGGACCGTATGTGCTCTTTCGGCGATTGGGTTGCTCTTTCCGACGTTTGCGATGCAACCACCGCTTCTATGATCAAGCGTGAAGTATCCGACGGCGTGATTGCCCCCGGTTTTACCGACGAAGCCCTTGAAATCTTGCGTCAAAAGAGAAACGGAACGTACAACGTTGTGAAGATTGATCCCGATTACGTTCCCGATCCCGTCGAACGCAAGCAGGTGTTCGGCATTACCTTCCAGCAGGGTAGAAACAATTTTGAAATCAATGAAGCCCTTTTGGAAAATCTTGTAACCGAAAACAAAGATCTTCCTTCCGGTGCAAAACGAGATTTGATCGTTGCCCTCATTACGCTCAAATACACCCAGTCCAACTCCGTATGCTATGCCGTTGACGGGCAGGCAATCGGTGTCGGTGCCGGTCAGCAATCCCGTATCCATTGTACCCGGCTTGCCGGTACCAAAGCAGATACTTGGTTCTTACGTCAGCACGAAAAGGTTCTCGGCCTTCCGTTCAAAGCTGACATCAAAAGACCCGATCGCGACAACGTGATCGACGGTTACATCAATAAAAACGAAGAAGACGTTTGCGCAGAGGGCAACTGGCAGAAGTATTTTACCTGCCGCCCCGAACCGCTGACTGACGAAGAAGCGAAAGCATTTCTTGCTTCCCGTGACGGAGTTGCGCTTGGTTCTGATGCGTTCTTCCCGTTTTCCGATAATATCGAACGAGCATATCGCAGCGGCGTAAAATACATTGCCGAGCCCGGCGGCTCCATCCGTGACGATCTGGTCATCGAGTGCTGTGATAAGTACGGAATGGTTATGGCGTTCACCGGTATGCGCTTATTCCATCACTGATCGGAGGAAATCAATGAAGATTCTTGTGGTTGGTGGTGGCGGCAGAGAGCACGCAATCATTAAAAAGATCAAAGAAAATCCCAATGCAACCGAAATTTTTGCACTCCCCGGCAACGGCGGTATGGCAAAGGATGCCACTTGCGTGAATATCAACGCAAAGGATATTGATTCGATCGTAAAATTTGCTGTAGAGCAAAAAATTGACTATGCTGTGGTAGCACCCGATGATCCTTTGGTGCTCGGCGCAGTGGATGCATTGGAAGAAAAGGGAATTCCTTGTTTCGGACCTCGCGCCAATGCGGCGATCATTGAAGGCAGTAAGGTCTTTTCGAAAGATTTGATGAAAAAATACGGCATTCCGACAGCGGAATACGCGGTATTTACCGATATGCAGTCCGCCTTGGAATATTTGGATACTGCCCCCATCCCGACGGTCATCAAAGCTGACGGTCTTGCCCTTGGAAAAGGAGTTATCATCGCATCCACGCGGCAAGAAGCAAAGGATGCCGTTCGCTCGATGATGGCAGACAAGGTCTTCGGCGCCAGCGGGGAAAAAATCGTTATCGAAGAATTCTTAACCGGCCCCGAGGTTTCCGTTCTTGCTTTTACCGACGGAAAAACCATGGTTCCTATGATTTCTTCCATGGATCACAAACGTGCCGGAGAAGGAGATACGGGACTCAATACCGGTGGAATGGGTACCGTGGCTCCCAATCCTTATTACACCAAGGAAGTTGCTGATTTGTGTATGAAATCCATCTTTCTTCCTACGATGCACGCAATGAATCAAGAGGGAAGATGCTTTCAGGGTTGTCTGTATTTCGGGTTGATGATCACCGAAAAAGGCCCGAAGGTGATCGAATATAACTGCCGTTTCGGTGATCCGGAAACGCAGGTTGTTCTGCCGCTTTTGGAAACTGACCTTCTTTCCGTTATGCAGGCCGTAACCGAAGGAAGACTTTCCGAAATTGACGTTCGATTCAAGGATCAAAACGCTTGTTGTGTCATTATGGCTTCCGATGGCTATCCGCAATCCTACAAAAAAGGATTCCCCATCACCATTCCGTCTGAAATTGAAGATTCGGTTTTTGTTGCCGGAGCTGCCATCCAGGACGGCACCTTGGTCACAGCCGGCGGAAGAGTTCTCGGTGCAACCGCCCTTGCTCCGACCTTGGAGGAAGCGGTGGAAGGCGCCTATGGACTGGTTCATCAAATCCATTTTGAAAATGCATATTTCCGTCGTGACATTGGAAAAAAAGCACTGATGCAAAAGAGGTAGTTATGGTATATAGAGTATTTGTTGAAAAGAAAAAAGAATTGGCGCACGAAGCCAAAGCCCTTCTTTCCGATGTAAGATTGCTTCTTGGAATTGAAGCGCTGGAAGACATTCGCCTTTTTAACCGCTACGATGCGGAAAATATTACGGAGGAGCTGTTTGAATACGCAAAAAAAACCGTGTTCTCGGAACCCCAGCTCGATCGCTACACGTCTGAACTGGATCTTCCCGGTGCGACCGTGTTCGGTGTTGAATTTTTGCCCGGTCAGTTCGACCAAAGAGCCGATTCTGCCGCGCAGTGTATTCAGATCATCTCTCAGGGAGATCGTCCTGTTATCAGAACGGCAAAAATTTACGCACTCTACGGAAATTTGACCGAAAGTCAAATCGACGAAATCAAAAAATACGTTATCAACCCCGTGGAATCCAGAGAAGCGAGTTTGGAAAAACCCGAAACATTGCAAACCAAGTATGAGATTCCCACTGAAGTTAAAACCCTTGACGGGTTCATCAAACTCGATCGCGAGGGCTTGAAAGCTTTCGTGAAGCAATTCGGTCTTGCGATGGATGAAGAGGATATTGCGTTCTGCCAGCAGTATTTTGCCAAAGAGGGAAGAGATCCCAGCATCACCGAGATTCGTATGATCGATACCTATTGGTCCGACCATTGCCGTCATACCACCTTCCAAACGGTCATTGACGAAGTTCGCTTTGAAGATGAACTTCTTCAGAAGACCTATGACGAGTTTCTTGCTATTCGCAAAGAGCTCGGTCGCACCAAACCCATTTGTTTGATGGATCTTGCTACCCTTGCCGTTAAGTATTTAAGAGCGAACGGAAAGCTTGACAAGCTCGATGAATCCGAAGAAATCAATGCCTGTACGGTCAAAATCGAAATTGAAGCCGACGGCAAGAAAGAACCTTGGCTTCTTCTCTTCAAGAACGAAACCCACAACCATCCGACGGAAATCGAGCCCTTTGGCGGTGCGGCTACCTGTATCGGCGGTGCCATCCGTGACCCGCTTTCCGGCAGAGCTTACGTTTACGGAGCGATGCGTGTGACCGGTGCGGCAGATCCTCTGACCCCCGTGAAAGATACCATCAAAGGCAAGCTTCCTCAGCGCAAGATCGTAACCACCGCCGCAGCGGGCTATTCCTCCTACGGCAACCAAATCGGTCTTGCAACCGGCATTGTCGATGAGATTTATCATCCCGGCTATGCGGCAAAACGTATGGAGATCGGTGCTGTGATTGCAGCAGCTCCTGCTGAAAACGTTCGCAGAGAAGTACCCGGCCCCGGTGACGTTGTCATCCTTCTGGGCGGTAGCACTGGTCGTGACGGTATCGGCGGTGCAACCGGTTCTTCCAAAGCACACGATTCTCACTCGGTTGAAACCTGCGGTGCGGAGGTTCAGAAGGGAAATGCTCCCGAAGAGAGAAAGCTTCAGCGCCTGTTCCGCAATCCCAAAGCCACTCGCATGATTAAGCGATGCAACGACTTTGGTGCGGGAGGTGTATCCGTTGCCATCGGAGAACTGGCTGACGGTCTTGAAATTGACCTGAACGCCGTTCCGAAAAAATACGAAGGTCTGGACGGAACCGAGCTTGCCATCAGTGAATCGCAGGAAAGAATGGCTGTCGTCATTGAAAAAGAAAACGTAGAGGGCTTTTTGGCTCTTGCCAAGGAAGAAAACCTTCAGGCGTGTCCCGTAGCGGAAGTGAAAGCGGAAAAACGCCTTGTGATGAATTGGAACGGAAAGAAAATTGTAGATATTTCCAGAGAATTCTTGAATTCCAACGGTGCAGATAAGCACATCACCATCACCCCCGCCGCTTCCAACTATAAGGAAAAAGAAATTGTCGGCTCATTTTCCGAGAACTATACGAAGCTGGCTCAAGACCTCAACATCTGTTCCAAGCGCGGTCTTTCCGAACGCTTTGACTCCACCATTGGTGCCGGTACGGTTTTAATGCCCTTCGGTGGTAAGAATCAGCGCACTCCGATTCAAGCAATGGTTCAAAAGGTTTCCGTGGAAAAGAAAGAAACCTCTGATTGCTCCTTTATGTCTTGGGGATACAATCCCTTCGTTATGGAGCAAAGCCCCTATCACGGCGCTTATCTTGCCGTAGTAGAATCGGTTTCCAAGCTCATCGCAACCGGCGCTTCCTTCGAAGACGTTTATTTGACCTTCCAAGAATATTTTGAACATCCGAGAAAAGACGGCAAACGCTGGGGCAAGCCCTTGGCGGCACTGCTCGGTGCGTTCAAGGCACAACTTGACCTCGGAATCGGTTCCATCGGCGGAAAAGACTCTATGAGTGGCTCGTTTGAAGATTTAGACGTGCCTCCCACCTTGGTTTCCTTTGCTGTTACCACCGGTAAGGTGGATGAAGTTGTTTCTCCCGAAATTAAAAAGGCGGGCAACAAGATTGTTCTTTTGAAACCGAAATATGACGAAAATCATCTTCCCAAAGCCGATTCGCTTTTGGCACTCTTTGACCGTGTGACCGCTCTTCTGCGCGAAAAGAAAGCCGTTTCTGCTTATACCCCCGGACTCGGCGGCGTTGCAGAGGCAGTGCTGAAAATGTCTCTCGGTAACGGATTCGGCTTCTCCTATGATTCGGAACTCAAACTTTCCGATGTGTTCGGCTATCAGTACGGTTCGTTCCTCTTGGAAGTTTCCGAAGAGGTAGAAGATGCCCTTCTGATCGGTACCGTGACCGAAGAAAAGACCGTTTCCTATCAAGATCAGGCCTTGGCTCTGGCTGACCTTGAAGCACTGTATGAAAACAAATTGGAAAGCGTATATTCCTGCAACATCCCCGATCGCAAAACTCCCATGGAAACGTTCTCCTATCGTACCGAAAAACGCGTTGCTCCCACCTATCTTTGTGCTAAACCTTCTGTTTTAATTCCTGCATTCCCCGGTACCAACTGTGAATTCGATTCTGCAAAAGCGGTTTGCGCAGCCGGTGCTGACGCACAGATTTTGGTCATCAACAACCTTTCCGCAGAGGGCATTCAAAGAAGTGTGGAAACCTTTGCCCAAAAATTGAAGGATTCGCAAATGATCTTCATCCCCGGTGGATTCTCCGGAGGTGATGAACCCGACGGAAGCGGAAAATTCATTACTGCTTTCTTCCGCAACGCTGCCATCAAAGAAGGCGTTTCCGATCTTCTTGACAAGCGCGACGGTTTGATGTGCGGCATTTGTAACGGCTTCCAAGCACTGATCAAGCTCGGTCTGGTTCCGTACGGTAAGATCATTGACACCGATGAAACCTGTCCCACCTTGACCTTTAATACCATTTCCCGTCACCAATCTAAGATTGTTCGCACCAGAGTGGCATCCAACAAGTCTCCTTGGCTTGCTCTGACAGAAGTCGGAGACGTTTATAACGTTCCGATCTCACACGGTGAAGGAAGATTCCTTGCTGACGAAGAGCTGATCCGCAAACTTGCCGAAAACGGACAAATCGCGACCCAGTACGTTGATTTCGACGGCAATGCTACCAGCAACGTTCATTTTAACCCCAACGACTCGATGTACGCCATCGAGGGTATTACGTCTCCCGACGGCAGAGTCTTCGGTAAAATGGGTCACAGCGAACGTATCGGCAAAGGTCTTTACGCCAACGTTCCCGGTTCTTATGATATTCGTATGTTCCAAGCAGCTGTCAAATATTTTAAATAAGGAGTGATTTTATGTCTTACAAGAGCGATATTGAAATTGCACAGGAATGCGTTATGAAACCCATCGGCGAGATTGCCAAAAAAGCACACGTCGATGAAAAGTATCTCGAGCAGTACGGCAGATACAAAGCAAAAATTGATCCTGCCCTTTTGAAGGATAGTGACCGCAAAGACGGCAAACTGATTCTGGTTACTGCCATCACTCCCACTCCTGCAGGAGAAGGAAAGACCACGACCACCATCGGTCTTGCAGACGGACTTGCAAGAATCGGTAAAGACGTCACCGTTGCTCTCCGCGAGCCCTCCCTCGGTCCTGTTTTCGGAATCAAGGGCGGTGCCGCAGGCGGCGGATACGCTCAGGTCGTTCCGATGGAAGATATCAACCTGCACTTTACCGGTGACTTCCACGCCATCGGCGCAGCAAACAACCTCTTGGCGGCGTTGCTCGATAACCACATTCAGCAGGGCAACGAACTGGGAATTGACGTTCGTAAAATCACTTGGAAGCGCTGTGTCGATATGAACGACCGTCAGCTTCGTTTCCTTGTCAACGGTTTGGGTGGCAAAGCCAACGGTGTGCCTCGTGAAGATGGATTTGACATCACCGTTGCCAGCGAAATTATGGCAGTTTTCTGCCTTTCCAATTCGATTACGGATTTGAAAGAGCGCCTGTCTCGCATTATCGTTGCCTATACCTATGATGATAAACCCGTTACGGCAGGAGATCTGAAGGCCGTTGGTGCCATGGCGGCACTTCTCAAAGACGCCATCAAACCCAATCTGGTTCAGACTCTGGAAGGAACTCCCGCTTTCGTACACGGCGGACCGTTTGCGAACATCGCACACGGATGCAACTCGGTGATGGCAACCAAGCTTGCTCTCAAAATGGGCGACTTCACCGTTACCGAAGCAGGATTCGGCGCAGATCTCGGTGCAGAGAAGTTTTTGGATATCAAATGCCGTATGTCGGGGCTTGTTCCGGACGCCGTTGTCGTTGTTGCAACGGTTCGTGCTCTTAAGATGCACGGCGGAAGACTCAAAACCGAACTTGCTCAAGAGGATCTTGTGGCATTGGAGAAGGGAATTCCCAACCTCCTGCGTCACGTTTCCAACATCAAAAACGTTTATCACTTGCCTTGTGTGGTTGCGGTCAACCGTTTCCCGACGGATACCGATGCTGAAATTGACTTTATCATCAAAAAATGCCGTGAGCTTGGCGTAAACACCGTTCTCTCCACCGTTTGGGCAGAGGGCGGAAAAGGCGGCGAAGCACTGGCTCGCGAGGTTGTCCGTCTTTGCGAAGAAGAAAAAGGCAACTTTGCCTTCTCTTACGAGCTTGACGGCAGCATTAAGGATAAGATTGAGACCATCGTGAAGAAGATTTACGGCGGTGACGGAATCATCGTAACTCCTGCAGCAGAAAAACAGATCCAGCAGCTCACTTCTCTCGGATTTGATAAACTGCCCATCTGTGTAGCTAAGACCCAGTACAGCTTTTCCGACGATCCCACCAAGCTTGGTGCACCCGAACACTTTACGGTTACCGTGAAGAACGTTAAGGTCAGCGCCGGCGCCGGTTTTGTGGTCGTTTTGACCGGTGACATTCTCACCATGCCCGGCCTTCCCAAATCTCCCGCGTCGGAACGCATTGACGTGGACGAAGACGGAAAAATTACCGGTTTGTTCTAATCGTTACCAAAAGAAACCATCCGAAAATATGGATGGTTTCTTTTTTGTTATTGATTTTCGAAAAACTTATGTTAAAATAATAATATAAAAAAGGGGGGAAGTAAGTTGAAAAAATGTTTTCTTACCTTTGTGCTTGTTTTGTGTTGTTTTCTTTCCGTGCTGTCGTCATCAGCTTTAGCAAAACAAGAAGTCACGACACTTCCGCTCAATCAGACCTTTTATCAAAGCTCAAAAACGGTGGAAAAGGAACTTGGGGACTACGTAGATCTAACAGAATTTTCCCAACACGTCTCTCGTGGCATCTCGGTTTGTGACAACGAGATTGATCTTTCTGCTTTTCAGATTCCCTTTAGTCAATCAATCGCCCAAAAAATGGCGTTTTATATCTGGAAAGAGATGCCCACGGCTTTTTCCGTGAACACCATTTCGGTTTCCTATTTTACGGAAACCGCGATGATTGCCAATCTTAAATTGACATATTATTATTCTGCTACACAGTATCAGAGTATGCTCTTGGCGTGCGAAAACGCGGCTTCGCGTCTTCTTGAAGGACTCGCCGACAACAATCTGCTCAGCGACGTTGAAAAAGCACTGCTTCTTCACGATCGCTTGGCACTCTACTGCGAATACTCCGCGGAAACGCAGGAAAACGCACACGATATGTACGGAGCTCTTGTGAACGGACTTGCCGTTTGCGAGGGATATGCAAAATCCTATGCGTTTTTGCTTTCAAAGCTCGGGATTTCGTCTACCTTTTGTGCCTCCGATGCTTTGAAGCACGCGTGGAATATTGTTTCCATTGATAATCATCTTTACCACGTTGACGTTACTTGGGATGATAGCTCCTTGGGTCAACTTGGTGCTGTTTCCCACGAAAATTTTCTTCGCTCCACACAAGGTATGATCGCGACGGGACATATCTCGGATGGGGTAGTTGATTACATTACAACCCCCTCCGGCACAGAATACGACAACGCTCCTTGGCAAACCTGCGAATCGGAAGTACAGCTTTTAGACGGTAACCTATATTACATTGATGCAAAAGAAGAAAAACTGTGCCGTTTGGAAGAGAGTGAAAAAATCGAACTATGTTCCGTTGCCGACGTTTGGCTTTCCGACTCATCCCACGTTTGGGTTGGAAATTTTTCCAAGCTTACCGTCTTTTACGGCAACTTGATTTTTAGTCAATCCGACGGGATTTATCTCTATCGACCCTCGGACAATGCCGTCATTTGCTTATTCCGACCCAACCTTTCTCAGCCAAGGTTTGAAAGCGTGTACGGTCTTTCTCACGACAAAGATTCCATTGTTTTTCAAATTGCCGTAACACCCAATATTTTTGCTGATCCCGCATCCGCTCGAACGGTTAAAATCGGATATTTAGGCGATTGCAATCTGGATTCCGACGTCACTGCTGACGATGCGCTGTATTTGCTGTATCACATTGCGTACGGAGCCGATCAATATCCTTTGCTTCAAGCGTGCGACTTTGATCAAAACAAGACGCACAATAACAAGGATGCCCTGTATTTGCTGTATCACACCGTGTTCGGAGAAGCACTTTATCCTTTGAATCAAAAGTAATCGAATTTTTATCGACTACTTTTTTCTTTTTTTGTAAAAAATACTTGACAAATAAAATTCATGGGAATATAATGTGTGCATAAAAGCTGTGATGAAGACGGCATTAAGTGATTTCTTTCAGAGAGTCGGCGTTTGGTGAAAGCCGATAGAACCCGCTTAAAATTGCCCATCCCTTCTGAGCTGAAGATCCGAACGCTTTTTGCAAGTAGATTTCTTCCGTGATTGCTGCGTAAAGGCATAGGGATTGCTGGATCCCAAGAGTGGCAGTTTATCTGCAATTTGAGTGGTACCGCGAGTAAGTATTTACCCGTCTCAAAGAACAACTTTGAGACGGTTTTTTTTTATTTTTTAAGGAGGTAGAATCTTATGTCAACATTATCCGGAAACAAATTAAAAGAGGTTGGGCTTCGAATTCGTGAGATGAGAGAGATTTCCGGTTTTTCCGTACAGCAGATGGCATCTCGCACCGGCGTCGGTGTAGAGGAGTATCAGATGTATGAAGAGGGAAAACTTGACTTTCCGTTCTCGTTTTTGCACAAATGCTCTTTGGAGTTTGGCATTGAAATTACCGATCTTCTGGAAGGCAAAAGTGCCCGTCTTTCTTCCTATACCGTAACCAGAAAAGGAAAGGGGCAGGAAACCGCAAAGGAAGACGGCATCACCATTCAGAACCTTGCTCCCAAATTCCGCAAAAAGATTGCCGAGCCCTATTGGGTTCGTTATCAATTTGATCCCAGCTTACAAAACAAACCCATTCAGCTTGCCACCCACTCCGGTCAGGAATTTGACTTGGTCGTCAGCGGCAAATTGAAGGTCCAGATCGGCGACCACGTGGAAATTTTGGAGGAGGGCGACAGCATTTATTATAACAGCTCCACCCCTCACGGAATGATCGCGGTAGATGGCGAGGACTGCGTGTTCTGTGCCGTGGTTTTGCCGGGTCAAGAGGAAAAAGAAGAAAACGTAACAAAGAGCTTGATCGCCGCAACCAAATCCGAAGCTCTGATCTGTGAAAAGTTTGTGAAAACCGAGGAAGATGAAAAAGGAGCACTCAAGAAGATCACCTTCCAAAATACCGATTCCTTTAACTTCGGCTTTGATATCGTAGATGAAATCGCGGAGAAATATCCCGAGAAGCTCGCTATGCTCCATTTGGATAAAAACAAAACGGAACGTCGCTTCACCTTCCGCGATATCAAGCAATATTCGAACCAGTGTGCCAACTACTTTACTTCTCTTGGTATCAAAAGAGGGGATAAGGTGATGCTGGTGTTAAAGCGCCACTATCAGTTCTGGTTTGCCATGGTAGCCCTGCACAAAATCGGTGCCGTTGCCATCCCCGCGACCAATCAGCTCAAACAGCACGATTTTGAGTATCGTTATCAAGCGGCAGGCGTTTCTGCTATCGTTTGCACCTCTGACGGCGACGTAAGCGATATTGCAATGGCAGCTTCGAAGAATTGTCCCAGTGTGAAAACGCTGATTTTGGTAGGAGATGAAAAAGAAGGATGGCACAATTTCGACAAAGAGTTTGGTCTCTTTTCGAGAAAGTACGTTCGTCCCGAAAACGCTTCCGCCGGTGATGAAACCGCTTTGATGTTCTTCACTTCCGGCACAACCGGAAACCCGAAGATGGCAGCGCACAAACACACCTATGCGCTCGGTCACTTCGTCACGGCAAAATACTGGCATTGCTGCGAACGAGATGGTCTGCATCTGACCATTTCCGATACCGGTTGGGGTAAATCCCTCTGGGGTAAGCTCTACGGTCAATGGCTTTGCGAGGGTGCTGTTTTTGTCTACGATTTCGACCGCTTTGACGAAAACGACATTCTCCCGATGTTTGCAAAATACAACATCACCACCTTCTGCGCGCCTCCCACCATGCTTCGTATGCTCATTCGCGGCGACCTGTCCAAGTATGACTTAACTTCCATCCATCATATGACCACGGCCGGCGAAGCATTAAATCCCGAAGTTCACAAGAAATTTAAGGAAGCAACCGGACTTGAGATCATGGAGGGCTTCGGACAGACCGAAACCACTCTTGCCATGGGCAATCTTGCAGGAATGGTACC
>JAZNNH010000051.1:0-7991 GCA_045580105.1 Eubacteriales bacterium
CAACTCCTTGGCTCACAGAACGACATGGCTACGATCCGACTTCATCACTCGCACTAAAAGATAGGACCCTGCCGCCTTGTCCGTTGCAAGAATGAGTCCGTCCTGCGAAAAAGAAATTGAATCAAAGGCGGGAGAGAGGATTTCTTTTCCGGTTCGGTCAATCAAGCCTTGCTTGCCTTGGGCGTTTTCGACCACGGCAACCCCCTCAAAGAAAGGGAATGCTTTGGCGTAGATGGGCGAGGTCAACCAAGACCCTTTTGCATCATAATAGCCCGTGTTTTTTCCATCGCTCAAAACGAAAACACCGTCTAAATACGAAAGCGCAAAATAGCCGTGCGGAAAGACAACCTCTTGACCGAGCGAGTTAATCACGCCTTCGCGGGTTTCGGTAAGCGTTCCGTTTTCATCGTAAGTGGCAAATTCCACACGAAGCATTCCGTGGTCAAAATAATGAAAGCCGAGTGCATCCGTCCCGCCTCGTTCGGAAAGGCGCAAAGTCAGATGGTCAAAGACCACTTCGCCCCGATCGTTTCGAATGGTAAGAGCGCCGGTTTCATCCGCCATCACGGCAAAGCCCTCGGAATAGGCAAAGCCCACAGAATAGACGTTTTCCACCGTAAAGGTTTTCGTTCTTCTTTTTTCTACGTACGTTCCGGTGTATCCGTACAGCCCGTTTGCCACGGTGAGAGCCGTGTTCTCCTGCCCGATGCCGTAGGTGGCGGGAAGCGGGAGTGCGGGCTCTTTGGCCTGTGTTTCAAAATCCAAGACAATGGGAAGCCAAAGGGAATTTTCGTGATCCAAAAGATAATATTCTTCGCTCGTTTTGCTTTTGAAAATCGCGTTTCCGACGCTGTCTTGCATACCGGTGAAACGGTAATCTTCACTGCCTGCAATCGGGGTAAGATCCTTCGCCCAATACAGTTTTCCATCGGGAGAAATCAAATATCCCATCGAAAGCGAGTACTTTTTTTGGGGCAAACGAATCTTCACCAGCGACATGGTGTTCGGATCGTACGGGGTGTCGGGAACGGCTCGCTCTCCGGCATCTAAAAAAGAATAATCGTAGAGAGCGTTGATTTGCTGAGCGGCAAATTCAGGCCAGTCGATGATTTGCTCTTCCAAGGTAAGCGTTTGGTTCTCTTCTTTGTTTTCTTCCGTGATATTTGTGGAAGGGGCGGGGTCTCTGCGCTGGATGCGCTTTAAAAAGGGAAGATCAATGATTCCCATATCCCAAATAATCAAAATGACGCAAAAGACAAGGGCGATCATGGCAATGGGCAAACGAGCAAGCAAAGCATGCCGGTTCGGTTTTCTGTCCCCGCGTTTTGTTTCGTCTTGGTTTTTCATTTTTTCCGCCTATCGTAATTCTTTTTATCAGTATATCATTTTAGCGGTGAAATGAAAAGTCTTTTTCAAAAAAAGTCTTTGAATTTTGTTTTGGCGCCGTCCCAAAGTTCCAATATTTTAAATCGAATTTGGTAACTTTTTCCGTCACGTCGGAGCGTTTTGACGTTTTCTTCTTCCATTCCGACGGAAAGGAGCGCGTTTTCGGTGTCCGTTGCACTGTCAAGACAAAGCGGAGGGAAGAGAACGCACCACCAGTTTTTGCCCTCGGCTTGCCCGATTTTCACTTGTAAAGAGTGGTATTGCCCCGCAGGCAGCGAAATGGATTCATATTCTCTTGTGGGGTAAGCTTCTTTCGTTAAGGAAACCGAAACGGGATCGGAAGAGCCGTTGCTTCTCAAAATCTCTTCGGCAACCGCTTTCATTTCACCTCGTCTTGCCTCGATTTGGCTTTCCGCAATGCTTCGACGGCATAGAGGAACGGTGTTTTTTACGTATTCCAAAAGCCCGTCGCGCACCAAGAGTTTGAGTTCTTGATCGCGCGCATCATCGGAATTGGCAATGACGTGAATGCGGATGACGGAATCGTATAAGTTTTCCGCCTTTGCGATCGGGTTGATCGCAAACAGGATTAAAAGGGCAAGTCCCCAAAAAAACAGTGCTTTTTGCCATTCTTTTTTCATTTATGTACCTCTCTGAAAAAAATAAACTTCGCAGCATAGCCGCGAAGTTATTATGGGGTGGTTTTTTTGCGTTTAATCAAAGAAGCACACAAAAATGTGCATCCGTGCAAGTTTTTTTCAGTTCCTGCGCCGCCGCGCGTGCCTTCTGTTCGTCTTGAAAGAGCCCGAACACCGCGCTCCCGGAGCCGGTCATCATCGCGGCATCCGCTCCCAAAGAAAGAAGAGACGCTTTCAATTGGGCAATTTCGGGACGAAGCGAGATGGCAGGCAATTCCAAATCGTTTTGTAAAAGCGAAAAGATCGAGTTCGGTGTTTTCGAGGCAAAGGCGTTTTGGATGGAGTCAAAAGGGGATGCCTCTTTGCTCTCTTGCGTCATTGCATCAAACAAAGCGTAGATCTTCGGGGTGGAAAGTCCGGGACAGTTCTTGGCGGCCACACAGAAGACGGCTCCCTTGGAAGGAAAAGAAAGAGGAGTTACCTCTTCTCCGATGCCTTCGCAAAACGCCGTTTTTCCGGAAAGGAAAAAGGGAACGTCAGCACCGACGGAAAGTGCGATTTCAGACAAAGGAACGGTGGCGGGATAGAGGGCGTAAAGTCCTTTCAAAACCGCCGCGGCATCCGAGGAGCCACCGCCCATTCCGGCGCCGTCCGGAATGCTTTTTCGCAAGGTAATGTGAACGCCTCCTGCAATGTTTGCGGCATCCAAATAGCGCTTTGCGGCTTTGTAGCAAAGGTTTTTCTCGTCGGTCGGAATGCCATCGCGATCACAGCAGATTACAATTCCGCTTGGAATTTTGGAAAGCGTTAAGGTATCGGCAAGGGAAATTTCCTGCATCACCGTTTGGAGTGTGTGATATCCATCCTCGCGTTTTCCCGTGATGGAAAGGGTGAGGTTGATTTTGGCATAAGCCGAAAGCGTGATTTGTTCCATGAATCCTCCCTTGGCAGATCAAAGGAATTTCAAAAACCAGTGACTGTGCGTTTCGACCGCTTTTTTCGGGCACATTTCTTGGCAGCACCAACAACGAATGCAGTTTTTGTGCGAAATAACGGCTTTTTTGTGTTTGATCACAATGGTGTTTTGGGGACAAAGTCGAGCGCATTCTCCGCAACCGATGCAGTTTTTTGCATTGATCTTGGGCTTGGGGGATAAAAAGGTTACCAGTTTCCCGCCGAACAGATCCGGAAAGTCGCGCAAAATGCTTCGCTTTTGACTGTTGGGGAGAAGAAAGGGCGTCGGACAGAAACCGTTCGGATCTTCTCCCGAAACCAGAACCTCCCCTGTGAGAAAGCCCGCTTTTCTTGCGTGGCGCAAAATCGGAGAAAGTTCGGGATCGATTCCCATCACGCGGCACATCACCTCGTCTACCGCGTGGGTGTTATTGCCGCCCAAAAGCGCGCCTGCGTATTTGGGAACGCCACCGGAGGGGCCGTCTTTTTCCATACCCCAAACACCATCGACGATCGAGAGTGTGGGAATTAAAACTTGATTGATGTCACAGATCAGACCGGCAAAGGAATCAATGTCTGGATAAGCGGCGTGATATTCCACTTTGCGCAAACCGGGAATGGTGCCGTAAAGGTTTTTGGCACAGCCGGTGACCGTGGTAAGGGAGTGCGTTTTCATCTTCGCTAAATTGATGAAAACGTCGGCAGTGGCGAAAAGATCCAATACGTCCACTTCTTTTGCGCTTTGCGGCTCCGGAACCTTCTTGGCTACGGGCGTCATCGCAGTGTGAATGGGAATGTTATGTCGTTTGCACACGTCCCAAATGCCGGTTTCCCGATAGATTGCGGAAAGCAGAATTTCCGTATTGGGTCCGCCCGGACATTCTGCCACCGTGATGTCTTTCGTGTATGGCAAAAGGCAAAGGATGACCGCCTCCAAAAGAGTCGGATGCGTGGTCGCACAACCCTCCGGTTTCTTCTTCACCACAAGATTGGGCTTGATGACAACGCGCTTGCCTTTTTCGAAGAGCGTTTCATAGCCGCCTTGGTCGGCAATGATTGCTTCGACCGTCTCTTTCATCAAGGAAAGATCATATTGTTCGACTCGGTAACATGATACGCGATTCATTTTTGATCCTTCTTTTTATCGGGATTGTTTTTCCCGATGGTAAATTTCTTCTCCGTTTTATTTAAGAGACGATGAATGTTTTCCTTGTGCATCGCAATGACGATAAAGGAAATCAACAGAGAGAAGAAGATATAGGCAAGATTGGGTCTTTGAAGGTTAAAGGCGTAGACCACCATGGGATAAAAGAAAGCGGCGGTCAAGCTGGAAGCGGAAATGATCTGCGTGGCGGCAAACATCAAACCGAAGATGAGAAGCAATACCACGAACACCACAGGATCAATTAATAGAATGGTGATGGCGCTGACAATCACCCCTTTTCCGCCTTTGAATTTGTAATAGATAGGGAAGATGTGTCCCAACAGGCAGAAGAATCCGGCGATATATTGACCGGGTCCGCCCAAAATGAAAAATCCCAGAACAACGGACAAAAGTGCCTTGGCAACGTCACCTGCGAGGGTTAAAAGCCCTGCCTTTTTGCCAAAGGTGCGAAACATATTGGTCATACCGGCATTTCCGGAGCCAAAGGAGCGGATATCCGATCCGTACAGCTTTTTGGAAATGATAATGGCGGTGTTGATACTGCCAAGCAGATACGCGATGGCAGAAGTCAGAAGAAACGCGCCGATGAGAAGCAGAAAAAAGGCGCTGCCTTTTTTTCCGTCCAAGAGCAATCCCAGATAGCCCCACTCAACGACTCCGTCAGAAAAGAAATATCTCATTCTTCTTTGGTCCTTTCTCTGATGACAAACTGAATGGGCGTACCGCGGAAACCGAAGGTGTCGCGCAGACAGTTTTCAATGTATCTTTGATAGGTGAAATGGAAAAGCTTCTCGCTATTGCAGAAAATGACGAATTTCGGCGGCTTCACACTCACCTGAGTCATATAAAAGATTTTCAGCCGTCTGCCTTTGTCGCTGGGGGGCTGAACGCGGCAGGTGGCAGCGTTGAGCATATCGTTGAGCATACCCGTTGAAATGCGGGTGGATGCCTGCATATTGACATAGTTGATATGTTCAAAGAGCTTGTCAATCCGAAGTCCTGTTTTCGCGGAAATGAAAAGCAGGGGAGCGTATTGCATAAAGGGGAGAATGTCATACACCTTTTTGGTGGCGTTCTTCACCGAATCGTTGTCTTTTTCGGGAAGATCCCATTTGTTCATGCAGATCACACACGCTTTTCCCGCCTCGTGCGCAAGTCCTGCGATGGTGGCATCTTGGCTTGTGATGCCTTCAAAGGCGTCCACCATAATGACGCACACGTCGCTTCGTTCGACCGCAAGCTTTGCGCGAAGAACGCTGTATTTTTCAATGCGGTCGTCGATTTTGGATGCGCGACGGATGCCTGCGGTATCGATGAAATTGAAAATTCCGTGTTGGTTTTGCACGCGGGTGTCAATGGCATCGCGCGTCGTGCCTGCCACGGGAGATACGATCACTCGGTTTTCTCCCACCACGGCGTTGATCAAGCTGCTTTTGCCGGAATTGGGCTTTCCGATGACCGCTACGTTGATGACGTCTTCTTCCTCTTCCTGCTCCGCTGCCGGTCCGATCAAGCGAACCGCTTCTTCCAGAATGTCGCCGCTTCCCGTTCCGTGAATGGAGGAAAGGGCAAAGGGACCGTTTTCGATGCCGAGTTCATAAAATTCGTAAAACTCCGGCGGAAGCGCACCGATGGAATCGACTTTGTTGACCGCCAGAATGACTGGCTTTTTTCTTCGTTTCAAAATGGTAGCAATCTCACGGTCTGCGGCAGTTACGCCGGAGCGGATGTCGGTCATAAAGACGATCACGTCAGCCAGATCCATCGCAAGATAAGCTTGTTCCTCAATGTGATGGAGAATGGCGTCGTTCGAACCGGGCTCAATTCCGCCCGTGTCAATGAGAATCATTTTTCTCGAACACCATTCGATTTCATAATAAATGCGATCTCGCGTGACGCCCGGAGCGTCGTCGACAATGGAGATCCTTTGGCCGGACAGCTTGTTAAAAAACGTGCTTTTCCCTACGTTGGGGCGTCCGACAATTGCAATTACGGGTTTTGCCATGATTACCTCCCGTTCAGTAAAGTTTCAAGTTGATCCAGAAGCGTGATCGTGCTTTCCAAGGCGTATACCGGACAGCCCAACGCATCGCGAAGCTGATCGAGCGTTAAGTCATCCAAAAAGCGATCGCGTTCGTGCCGTAGTGCAACGGCAGGGAAAAAGAGGATTTCCGGCTTCTGTTTTTTGATCTGTTCCAATAAGTCGCTGCCGCAGATGAGCCCTGCCACGGTCACGGTTTCTCCGAAAAAGTGATTGGGGATGGCAACGGTGCTCAATCGAACCGACGGAAGCTTTTCCATGATTTTGTCGCAAACTTCACGAATGTAGCTTTCTGCGGCAAAGCCCGTAGCAACGGTGATGGAAAGGGGTTTTTTGGGGAGTTTTTTCAAGGAGCCCTCTTCCCAGCGCCATTCCAGTTCCGAAAGAAATTCTTCCCGATCGTTGCGAATCAGCCCCACGCCGTTGTCCAGCTGCGGATAACCGTCGTACGCTTCTTCGGGGGGGAAGGGGAGCTTAGCGGCAAGATAGAATTCGTCTGCCGCATACACCAGATGCGTGTCGTATTTTTTCATAAATTCTTCCCCGAACGCCTCCACAATCTCGATCACTTCTTTTGCGGATTGCATTTGATAGGGGGGGATGAAGGGAAGACCTTCGCGATGCTTTGTCAGCCCTGCCGGAACGACGGCAATGCTCTCAAGCGCGGGATAATATGCTTCCAAGTCCCGTATGGTGCGGCGCAGCTCCTGTCCGTCGTTGATGCCGCAGCAGGAAACGATCTGACAGTTGATGCGAATACCGCCGTCTTTTAAGATTTGAAGCTGATGTAAAATGCGATCGGCTCTGGGATTGCCCAGCATTTTCACACGCAAAGAGGGGTTTGTGGTATGAACCGATACGTTCACAGGGCTCATACGCATATCCACGATTCGCTTCAATTCCTTGTCCGAAACGTTGGTCAGCGTGACGTAATTTCCCATCAAAAAGGAAAGTCGGGTGTCGTCGTCCTTAAAATAGATGGTGTCGCGCATACCGCATGGGTTTTGATCCACAAAGCAAAAAATGCAGTTGTTGGCACAGCGCCGCTTCTGATCCATCAAAAAGGTTTCAAAGTCCAAACCGATGTCGTCGTAGCGCCCTTTTTGGATGGTCACGTCAAAGCATTTGCCTTGGCGTTCCAGCGTGAGGGTAATGCGCTCTTCCGTGAGAAAAAAACGGTAATCCAGAACGTCCTTGATCGGATGCGAATCAATCGCGATCAGCTTATCGTTCGCCTGAATCCCGGCTCTTTGCGCCGCAGATGCCGTTTCGACCGCTTGAATGACGACCATAATACCTCTCCTTTTTTTGAATTTTTCCGAAAAATGAAAAAAGATATATCTCAGGCACCAAACCCTTTCGGCTATGCCAAAGACATATCTTTCTGTGCCGTTATAGAGTTTCCGCCGAGCAAGCGGCGGAAACCGGGAAACGAGCAATGGACAAATCAGTCTTCGATTTTGATGACTTCTTTGCCGTCTTTCTGTCCGCACTCGGAGCAAACTCTGTTATGGAGATTGTATGCACCGCAGTTGGGGCATTTTTGCAGAGTGGGCTGTTCCAATTTCCATACGCTGGAGCGTCTGGAATTCTTTCTTGCTTTGGATGTTTTACGCTTCGGTACTGCCATGTTATCGCACCTCCCAATTCTTTATTGCACCGTAAAAGGTTTTTTATTTGTCTTTGAAAAAGTCCGCAAGACCCGCAAGTCTGGGATCAATTTCTTTGTGGTCGCATTCGCAATCACCCTGATTCAAGTCCTTTCCGCACTTGGGACAAAGTCCCTTGCAATCCTCGCGGCAAAGCA
>JAZNNH010000052.1:0-13266 GCA_045580105.1 Eubacteriales bacterium
GGTGTGGGAATGCTCTTCATCTTCACGGTTTCCATCGCGTGGTTCTTCCAAGTGTATGCCGCTTGGCCGGTGGTCAAAAAGTATATGATCGACCCGTTTTATGAAGAAGAAACTCCCGAGCCGGTCGAATCGATTTTTACCGATCGCGGATAACAAAAAAAGTCAGGGCCAACGGCGCTGACTTTTTGTTTTACAGACCGCATTTTTTGCGGATGATCTCTTGCAAGAAGCTCAGTTTCTTTTGAGCCCGTTCTTGGTCCTTTTCGCGAATGCAGTAGTAGAATTTGATCTTCGGCTCCGTGCCGGAGGGACGGGCGGCGATCCAAGAGCCGCCGGCAAGGTAGAATTTCAACACGTTGGCGTGAGGCAGGTCCTCTACGCCCAGTTGATAGTCCAGCGTTTGTTCTACGTCAGGCAGGAAACTGTGATCCGCGCGCAAATCTTCCATGATCGAGCAAATCTCTTCCAGCCCCTCTTTGCCTTGAAGGGTAAAGGAATCTACCTTGTCAAGATAGGTGCCGTGTTCTTTGTAAAGGTCTTCGAGGGCATCGATGAGCGTTTTGCCTTGCTTTTTGTGGAACGCCGCCATTTCGGCAATGAGCATAGCGGCGACGACCGCGTCCTTATCCCGCGCGTGCGTTCCGGCAAGATAGCCGTAGCTTTCTTCGTAGCCCAAAACGAAGTGATGGGCGTTGGGATCGCCGTTTTTCTGTTCTTCTTCAAATGCGGTGATCTGTTCGCCGATGAATTTGAATCCGGTCAAAACCTGCTTGGTTTGGCAGCCGTGGGCTTTGGCAATGGCAAGACCCAAATCACTGGTTACGATGGTGGTGATGACAACGGGGTTGGTTCCCAAATCCGCTTTCGTTTTCAAAATAAAATCGGTGAGGAGCGCGCCTGCTTGGTTGCCGGAAAGAAGGGTCATTTGACCGTCGTGACGGACGGCACAACCGATTCGGTCTGCGTCCGGATCCGAGCCGATGACAAGATCGGCACCCAGCTCTTCTGCCAGCTTAATGCCGCAAAGAAGCGCGCCGCGCTCTTCGGGGTTGGGGCTCTTTACGGTGGGGAATTTGCCGTCGGGCATTTCTTGTTCGGGAACGACGTGAACCTGCGCAAAGCCGTCTTTTTTCAGGATGCTTACAATGGGCTTTCTTCCGGTTCCGTGAATCGGGGTGTAAACCAGTTTCAGATCCTTTTTGGCATCGGAATCGCTTACGGTGGATTGCTGCAGAACGGTATCGGTGAATTCGTCCAGCATCTTGTCACCGAGCATCGTCAAAAGGGCGTCGTTTCCTTTGGCGGGAATGGAGCCCCAGTCTTCAATTTGATTGATTTTTGCCAAAACGGCATCCGCAGTTTCGATTCCCAGCTGGTATCCCTTGGGATCATATACCTTGTAGCCGTTGTAGACGGGAGGATTGTGGCTTGCCGTGATCACGATGCCGGAGGCGGTGTTCAATCGGCGTACCGAATAAGAGAGAACGGGCGTGGGTACGGGCTGGTCAAATAAATATACGGGAATGTTTTTCGCGGTGAGAACGTTTGCCGCACAGCTTGCCAGCATTTCCGAGCCGTTTCGGGTGTCAAACCCGATCACCACTCCCTTTTGTTTCGCATCCGGATCGGTTTCCAAGAGGTATTCGGCAAGTCCCAAGGTTGCTTTTCCGACGGTGTATCGGTTGATTCGGTTGGTACCGGCACCCATAATACCCCGAAGGCCTGCCGTGCCGAATTCGAGATCTTGATAGAAGCGGTCTTCGATTTCTTTTTCGTCTGTCAGAGATCGAAGCTCGCTTTGCGTTTCGTTGTCAAAAGCGGAGTTTTCGCACCAAAAACGGTACTTTTCTTGATATGAAAGCATAGGATACCTCCTTTTGTGGTGGCTTTAGTATACATCTTTTTTTCTTTGCAGTCAACAAAAAGCGTTTGCTTGACACAGGGCCGTCTATATGATATACTATTTATCAGTTTTGAAGAAGGGAGATGATAGAAACCGATATGGATGCGGACAGTCACAGTTACCAAAATAATGTTGCTTTTATGCAGAATATGCTTTTGAATAGACAGATCGAATATCGGCATCGCCTACCTTATTATCATCTGAGATAGGTTGTGTCGTTTTTTGTTTTGATTTAGAATAGTTTTATTTTGTGTGAAAGGATTTCAATTTATGAAAAATTTAATCGGACCTTTGATTTTACAATTGGTTCTCATATTATTAAACGCTGTGTTTGCCATGGCAGAAATTGCCGTTATCAGTATGAATGATGCTAAGCTGAATCGGCTTTCCGAGCAGGGGAACAAATCGGCGCGCCGCTTGATTAAACTCAAAAGCGACCCTGCAAAATTCTTGGCGACCATTCAGGTTGCCATCACCTTGGCGGGCTTTATGGGCTCTGCTTTTGCGGCGGAAAATTTTTCCGATCCGTTGGTGTCGCTCCTGAAAAAACTGATTCCTTCCGCTTCGGTGTCGCTTTTGGACAGCATCTCCGTGGTGGTGATCACTCTGATCCTGTCGTACCTTTCTCTGATCTTCGGCGAATTGGTTCCCAAGCGCCTTGCGATGAGAAAGACGGAAAGCATGGCACTGGGCGTATCCGGAACGGTTTTTGGACTTTCGAGAATCTTTGCTCCCGTGGTTTGGCTCTTGACCCTTTCCACCAACGGGGTGCTTCATTTACTGGGCTTGGATCCCAATGCGGATGAAGAGGAAGTCAGCGAGGAAGACATCCGTATGATGGCAGAGGTCGGCGCGGAAACCGGCGCGATCGAAGAAGACGAGCGGGAAATCATCGAAAACATCTTTGAATTTGACGATCTGACGGTCGGCGAGATTCTCGTTCACCGCACGGACGTATCCCTGCTTTGGATGGAAGAAGGGGACGCGGAATGGGAAAACACGATCCGCTCCACGCGCTTCACCATGTATCCTGTTTGCGACGGCAGCATCGACAACATCGTCGGTGTTTTGGATACCAAGGATTATTTCCGCTTGGAAGAACGCAGCCGTGAAGAAGTACTTAAAAAAGCAGTACGCACCCCCTATTTTATCCCTTCCGGAGCAAAGGCGGACGTTACGTTCCGCAACATGAAACGTAATCGCGTGTCGTTTGCCGTGGTTTTGGATGAATATGCCGGCTTTTCCGGTATCCTTTCCATCAAAGATTTGATCGAACGCATTGTGGGCGATATGGAAGAGGAGCACGAAGCACAGTTGCGGGAAGAGGAGATACTGCGCATCGATGAGCGAAGCTGGCGCATCAGCGGAAACGTATCCTTGGCGGTGCTCGAAAAGACCTTAGACGTGAAATTTTCCGATGACTACGACACCTTGAACGGCTTGGCGCTTGGACTTTACGGCTCGGTTCCGGAAGACGGAAGCCGCTTTTCGGTAGAGTTCGAGGGAATCGTGATCCAAGTCAACGACGTTCAGGAACATCAGGTGTCCGAAGCGGTCATCACCGTTCCCGAAAAAAAGACCGATTCTGAAAAAGAAGATTGATTCTCTTGCCCTCTGCTTGAAAAAGCAGAGGACTTTTTTTATCAATTTTTCCCCTTTGCAAGCATAGAATAATACCAGAAAACGAAAAGGAGGGAAGAGATTGGAACTTGACCGCAATCTGTTGGAAAAAATCAATCTTTTGGATGACAAGAGTTTAAGAAGCGTCATCGAAAACGTAGCGACGGGAATGGGAATCGATCCGAATATGGCAACGCCCTATCTTCAGGATATGGGTAAAATCAAACAAACGGTTTCGAATTTAAGTCAGGATGATCTGGATCGGATTCAAGGTGCCATCGGAGAAGAGAACACCAAGCATCTGATGGAGCAGATCCGGCGCGAAGTGAAGGGAGAATAGATGGACGGAAATTTTTCTGACAAATTGAAAACCGTTCTCTCGGATCCGGATGCTATGGCAACCATCACAAAGCTTGCGAAGAATTTTTCGCAAAGCACGTCCGGTGCGGAAAATGCGCAGGAAGTGTCGAGTGAATCGGCATTGACTGCGGATAAAAAGCCGCTGGAAGAAATGATGGAACAGCCCGCCATTGCCGCGGCGTTGAAGCTGTTGGGGGACGGCAGTCGGGAGAGAATGGCGCTTTTGCAAGCCATGCGACCGTTTGTCAAGCAGGAGAAAAAAGAAAAATTGGACCGCATCATTCAAACCATGAAAATGCTGGACCTTTTGGTTTCCACTCAAAAATTGATATAGAAAGGAACGCTAAGATGTATTCCGGACCTTTGAATCGCGTGCCTTTTCAGCCGGATCCTGCCTTGATGCAGCATCAAAGAAAGCGCGAGGAATATTCGCGCCTTCTTTGGCAAAGAGAAGCCGAAGAAGAAACGCCAAAAGATGCGGCACCCCCGGATTGGGAAACAACGGAGAAAAAAGAGGGGATCGCAAAGCTTCTTGAAATGCTCGCGCCCGAGGATATGGCGCTGGTCGCCTTGATTTTGTTCCTGCTTTGCGACAACACGGACAATGACGTGGTGCTTTTGGGAATTCTGTTGTACGTTTTGCTGTCCAAATAAGAAAAAAAGAACTTACGGAGGGTAAGTTCTTTTTTTGTGTTAATTCTTTTTTCGCATAATTTCGTCGTGAATGGCTTTTTGCAATTCCTGCTTGTGCAATTCCTTCTTTTGCATTTCATCGAATTTTTCCGGATTCTTGATGACGCCGCTTCCCATTCTGGCGCCTTTGCTGCTGCGGAAGACCCGAAGATCCAAAAGCAACACGCCCACGCCGATGATCAGCACGAAAAACGCGACCCGTACGTTGTCGGTTGTGAACATCACCGCACAAATTCCAAGCAGGGCGGAAATGGCATACAGGATCAAAACCGAGGCCCTTTGAGAAAAGCCCATGTCGATCAGCTTGTGATGCAAATGACCGCGATCGGGAGAAAAGGGACTTTTTCGACGCGCAAGGCGACGGATGATGGAAGAGATGGTGTCGCTCGCGGGAAGACCCAAAATCAAAAACGGAACGAGGAACGATACCAGCGCGTTAAATTTGAATACGCCCAAAACGGAAATGACGGAAAGGCAAAAGCCGAGTGTCAAAGCGCCGGTATCTCCCATAAACATCTTGGCAGGATGGAGGTTGAACGGCAAAAAGCCCAAACAAGCCCCTGCCAAAAGCAGGGATAACAGGGCAATGCTGCTGTGGGAAGAACTGATAATGGCGGTGAGCACCAAACAAAAAGAGGAAATCACCGAAACACCGCAAGCCAATCCGTCCAGACCGTCAATCAGATTGATGGCGTTGGTGATGCCTACGATCCAAAGAATGGTCAGAAAGATGCTCCAAAACGCAGAAAAATAGTAGGGCTCTCCTGCTACCATAATAAATTCAATTTTCGTACCCGTCAAAACGGGGAAGAGCGCGGCGATGATCTGACCTAACAGCTTTCGGGTGGGGCGAAGCGGACGAATGTCGTCTGCAATACCGATCAAGGCGATCACGAGCATACCCAGAAGCATTCCGATGATTTTCAAATCAATCGTTTCCAAAAACAGCAGGGCGGAAATCGAAAAGGAAAGAAAGATTCCCAAACCGCCGATCAGCGGAATCGGCTCCCGATGCATTCTTCGGTTGTCTTTGGGCGTGTCCACCGCGCCGATTCGAAAGGCCAAAACGCGAATCACGGGGGTCAGAGCAAAGGCGAGAAGAACGCTGAAAATGAATGCCAAAAAGCCGTAAATCAGATCGTTTGCCGTCAGCGTCGACAGTTCAAAGCCGGTCGAACTGGAAATGACGGCATAGAAAGGAAAAACGTTCATTTTTTACTTTTGCGACTGATAGAAGCCGACCTTTCTGTATACTTTTTGAATGGTTTTTCTTCCAATATAAGACGCCTTTTGGGTACCCTCTTGCAAAATACCGTCAAGGTAAGCTTTGTCTTTGGTGAGCCGTTCGAATTCTGCCTGCAAGGGAGCCAGTGCGTCTGCACAGGTTTCACCGACGGCAAGCTTGAATTCTCCGTATCCCTTGCCTTCGAATTCTTTTTCAATCTCTTTTCCGGTTTTGCCGGTCAAAGAGGAATAAATGTTCACCAGATTATAAATGCCGGGACGGCCGGGATCCTCTGCCACCAGTGCCTCGGAATCGGTGACGGCGCGTTTGAATTTGCGGATGATGTCGTCCTTTTTATCCAGCATGAAAATCGAGGCGTTCATATTGGGATCGGATTTTGACATTTTGCGATCCGGCTCTGCCAAGGACATGATTCTGGCGCTGGATTTCAAAATATACGCTTCCGGCACCACGAAGGTGGGGGAGTAAGTGCCGTTGAAACGGGCCGCAATGTCGCGCGCCAGTTCGATGTGCTGCTTTTGATCCGAACCCACCGGTACCAGGTCTGCTTGATAGAGAAGAATATCCGCAGCCATCAGCACAGGATACGTGAACAGTCCTGCGTTGATGTTGTCGGCGTGCTTTTGCGATTTGTCCTTGAACTGGGTCATACGGCTCAGTTCTCCAAACATGGTGTTGCATCCGAGCACCCAAGAAAGCTGGGTGTGCTCCGGCACGTGGCTCTGAAGGAAGAACGCCGCTTTTTGCGGATCGATTCCGCTGGCAAGATACAAAGCCAAGGTATCCAAACTCTTCTTTCTCAAAACCGCGGGTTCTTGGCGAACCGTGATGGCGTGAAGATCTGCTACACAGTAAATGCATTCAAATTCATCTTGCAGACCCGCCCAGTTTTTCAGCGCGCCCAAATAGTTTCCCAGAGTCAGATTGCCCGAGGGCTGCACGGCGGAAAAAATTCTTTTTTTAGCACTTTGTTGCTCCATAGCAAATTCCTTTCCGGAAGGTAGATTTTGATCAAATTCAACTTATCATATCATATTCCCGCCCGGATTTCAAGAGCGCAGGAAAAATTAAGAAAGCGGGGCGGCGCCCTTGGGTGGAATGAATGGAGTGTGTTCGGAATAAATTGAACCGAACCCCTTTTTTGAAACCAAGCGTTGTTGGGATCGGCTTGTTTGTAAAAACCCCTTTCTTCTTTCAAATTCAGCGCGAAGAGGCGAGAAATGGTCAAAACCTTGCCTCATTGCACAAGTTTTTCAAAAAATATTATGCACAGTGTCTGTTGATTTTTGAAGAAACTTGAGGTATAATGTTATGGACTGCATATTTTAAATCAAAGGAGTTGGTTTTTTCTTGGACAGTAGTAGTATAGGACATATTATCATCATTCTCATTTCGCTTTTGCTCTCAATGTATTTTGCCAGCAGCGAAACCGCATTTGCTTCCGTTTCTCGGGTGCGTCTTCGCACCATGGTGGAAAAAGGGGACAAAAAAGCAAAAACAGCCCTTTGGGTCTGTGACCGCTTTGATAAGACTCTTTCGACCATTCTGATCGGAAACAATATTTTCCACGCAGCGTGTGCATCGGTATCCACCATCTTTGTGATTCGTTCGTTCGGTGCCGAATACACCGGAATCGGAACCATCGTCACCACGCTTGTGGTGTATCTGTTCGCGGAAATGATTCCCAAAAGCTTGGCAAAAACGCACTGCGAGACCTTGGCTCGGGCATTTGCCCCCAGTATGCGCTTTCTTGTGCGCGTGTTGACTCCCATCTCCGCTATTTTTTCCGGCATTTCCGCTTTGCTGTCACGCTTCTTTTCCGCAGACGAACAGAAGACCGTGACCGAAGAGGAACTGATCAGCATCATCGAAACCATTGAGGATGAAGGCGTGCTCGATCCGGAAAAGCAAGCACTGGTGAATTCTGCCATGGAATTCAGAGAAAAAGTGGCAGAAGACATTATGGTTCCGATGGATGACGTCGTTTCGATTCCGATCTCCATTTCGAAAAAGGAATTGGTGGAATTGGTGAAAAATCTGCCGTATTCCCGTATTCCCGTTTACGAGAGGGAGAAAAAGAACGTGGTGGGAATTTTGCCTGTCAGCGTATTCTTAGGACTTCACGCTTCCGGAAAACCGGTGGTGCTGCGCAAAATTTTGTTAAAGCCCTATGTGTTTGACCGCAAAACCGAAATTGTAAACCTTCTTCAGAGAATGCGCTTAAATAAGCTCCATATGGTCTTTTTGACGGATGAAAACCGTCAAAAAGTCGGTTTGATCACCATGGAAGACCTGCTGGAAGAGCTGGTTGGCGACATTCAGGATGAAAGCGACGAAGGCGAAGGCCTGCAGTTGATGGAAGGAGGTGTGGCAAGATGAGTATATTACCGTATTTGGGTATCGTTGGATGCTTGATCGGATCCGCCTTTTTCTCGGGCACGGAAATTGCCTATACTTCGCTGAGTAAAATCAAGATCAAAAAAGAGAGTGAAAATCCCTCCTCTCCGATTTGGAAACTGATCTCTTACATCTATAATCACTTTGATTTTGCTCTTTCCACCGTTTTGGTAGGAAACAATCTGGTGAACATTGCCGCCACGTCCATTGCCACGGTATTGGCAGTGAACTTGGCAGCCAAATCCGGTCTTCCGGATAGTGTTGCCTCTTCCATTGTTACGGTTTTGATGACCGTTGTGATTCTCATTGTCGGAGAAATCACGCCGAAAATGATCGCGCGTCGTTGTCACGACGGCTTTGCGAAAATGACGGCCTATCCGCTCGCCGTTCTTTTGGTTGCCTTTTTCCCCGTAGTTTGGTTGACCTCTGTGATTGTCAAACTGGTTTCCTCCCTCTTCAAAAAGAAGGATGAAAAGCAGGTTACCGTGACGGAAGAAGAATTGGAAAATCTCTTGGACACCGCCGAAGAAGAAGGCGTCATGGAAGAGAGCGAAACCGATCTGATTCAATCCGCGCTGGAATTTACCGATATGCACGCCGCCGACATTCTCACCCCTCGTATTGACGTGGTGGGATTTGAGATCGGTGATAGCGTGGAAAAAATCCTTTCCGTCATCAACGAAACTCAGTTCTCCCGTTTTCCCGTCTATGAAGGAACGGTGGATCACGTGGTGGGAATTCTCTATGCCAAGCATCTTTTGAGAGAATTGGTGGACAATCCCGACGTCGATTGGAAAGAACTTTTGTTAACCCCCGTCTTCATCCCGAAGACGATGCGTTTGAATGAAATCATGAACGAATTCCGTCGCTATCAGACTCATATGGCAGTGGTTGCCGATGAGTACGGCGGAATCATGGGTATCGTTACCATGGAAGACGTTCTGGAGTTCCTCGTAGGCGAGATCTGGGACGAAAACGATGACATTGTCAACGAATGGCAGGAGCTGGATAAAGACCGTTTCGAGTGCGCCGGAGAAATGAATCTGACGGAATTCTTCGACAATCTGGAAATGGATGACGATGAACTGGAAACCGATTGTGCCACCGTAGGGGGCTGGGCAACGGAAAACATCGGCGCAATGCCCGTTCTCTTCGATTCGTTTGATTACAAAAACATCACCGTTTTGGTCAAGCACGTGGACGATCACAATCGCATCACCCGACTTCTTGTTTTAAAGCATCACTTTGAAGCGGAAGACGAGAAAGAATAAGAAGAAAAAGTCGCAAGTTCTCTTGCGACTTTTTTTGTTTTTTTACTGTCAGAAAACAGATAAAATGCAAAAATAAGAGCGATTTGGAAACCGGATCCCCGAAAAACAAAAATTTCATTGTCGTAATTTGTTGAGGTTGACATAAAACCGGCTGTTTTGTGTAATGTATCATAACAAGAGAGAAAAAAAGGGGCAACTTTGATGCAGTCGAAAACCTTAGAAAAGCAAACCTTTAAACTGGTTAAAACGTCAAAACACACCGACCCTAAGCCAAACAAGAAACGCTTACATTCTGTTTGGTTTCTTGCGGTGTTGCCTGCTGTTATTCTTTATTATGAATGTGTCTTTCGTCTTACTACAACAGGCGGTCTGTTCAATCGGGGAACGCTCAGCATGGTTCTTTTTTCGATTGCTTACGGGCTTGTTTGCTATCTTCCGGTGTCTTTTTTGAAAAAAAGTCGGGCGGTTCACGCCGTGATGCTTTCTTTGATCGGTTTGATCGCATTTTTGTATTTGGTGCAGAATTTTGTCTACCGCCAGTTTAAAATCTTTTATGATCTGAACACGATCATTTACGGAAGCTCGGACGCCGTCGGGGAATATACCGCGGATATGTTCCGTTTGGTCTTTTGCCCTGCCGGGCTATTTAGAATCTTGTTATTTGCGATCCCGCTGATTTTGTATGCCGTTTTCGGAACACGCTATTTTTCTGCGGTTTCGGCAAATCTTGTGCGGCGTGTTTTTGCGGTAGCTACGAGCGTTTTCTGCTATGGCTTGAGCTTGGTTTTAATTTATACCAACGCGCTCACCTTGTCTTCCTATAAAACCGAATATAATTATCAGTCCGCTGTGCAGCATTTCGGGCTCATTACCGGTATGGGGCTTGACGTAAAATATATGGTGTTCGGCGGTGCAAACCAAGATTTTGATTTGCAGAATCAGGCCGACTTGCCACCACTTCCGGATTCCGACCAATCGAACGACTCCCAAGCGCCGACGCAAACCTCGCAGGACGAAACCTCGGCTGAGCCGGTCGAATACGGCATCAATCAAATGGAATTGAATCTGACCGGCGGGGATAAAGAGATTGCCCAGCTTCATTCTTACGTGAGTTCCTTGACCGCTTCAAAAAAGAACCGCTACACCGGTCTTTTTCAAGGCAAAAATTTGATTTTCATTACCGCAGAAGCATTCACAAAGGAAGTCATCGACCCCGAACTGACCCCCACGCTTTACCGTCTTGCGACCAAGGGAATTCAGTTCTTGGATTACTATCAGCCCGCCAGCGCAGGCACCACGGGCGGAGAATATCAAAACGTGTTCGGAATGATGCCGACGGAAGGCGGGGTGTCGTTCAAAAACACGGCAAACCATTACAATTATATGACCATCGGCAGTCAACTGAATCGTTTGGGCTACTACGGAAAAGCGTTCCACAACAATTCCTATACCTATTATTCGCGCAACCAAACCCATACGAATTTGGGATATTCCGATGGCTTTATGGGCATGGGCAACGGCATGGAGCAATACGTCAAAAACGCGTGGCCTCAGAGCGATTTGGAGATGTTTCAGGGAACCTTGCCCGCGCTGATCGAAAAACAGCCGTTTAACAGCTATTATATGACCGTCAGCGGTCACAGCGGCTATTCCAAATCGGGTAACAGTATGACCGCGCGCAACTGGGAGAGCGTGGCGCACCTGCCGAAATCCGATGCGGTCAAAGGGTATCTTGCCGCCAATTTGGAACTGGAAAAAGCCATGGCGTACGTGGTTTCCGAACTGGAGCAAAAAGGCATAGCCGACAACACGGTTATTTGCATTACCACCGATCATTTTCCGTACGGCTTGGATGCCGACGCCAAATTGGGAAATATGCCGTATTTATCTGAGCTTTACGGGTATGAAGTGGAAGATTATTTCCAGCGTGACCATTCTGCTTGCATCCTTTGGTGCGGCGCTCTGGAAAAGGAAGAGCCGATCGTGGTGAAACAGCCGAGCTTCAGTTTGGATCTTTTGCCCACCCTCTCCAATCTCTTCGGTACGGAGTTTGATTCGCGGCTGTTTCCCGGCAGAGACGTCTTTTCCGATGCGCAGGCGCTGGTCTTTAACACCAATTATGACTGGAAAACGGCGTACGGAACCTACTATGCCTCCAAAAATCTGTTCGTGCCGACAGACGAAAATACAGCGCTTCCCGACGGCTACGTGGAAGCGATCAAATCCGTTGTGCGCAACAAAATGCTCTATTGCCGTTTGGCGCTTTCAAAGGATTATTTCCGCTGTCTGTTTGCCAATTAGAAAGAGAAAAGGATGACGGTCGTCATCCTTTTTTTGTGCGAACGCTTCGAAAATTTGCGTTGACTTCTGCTTTGGGTGGGTGTATAATAACCGGCGGTAAAAACGATTTCAAATTGTACTTTTGATTTTTTGGAAAAGAGGGTTTGTTTTGAAAGAATTCTATTTGATGCCGAAGCTCGTTTCCTCCTTGAAAGGATACAGTAAAACACAGCTCGTGCAGGATATCATCGCCGGTATCATCGTTGCCATCATCGCGTTGCCGTTGTCGATCGCGCTGGCACTGGCGAGCGGGGTAGAGCCCGCGTGCGGTGTGTATACCGCCATTGCTGCCGGCTTTGTCGTGTCCCTTTTGGGCGGTAGCACCGTTCAGATCGCAGGACCGACCGCCGCCTTTGCCACCATTGTGGCAGGTGTCGTTGCCGCGCAGGGAATGGAGGGCTTGATCCTTGCCACCCTTATGGCAGGTGCGATTCTTGTTTTGATGGGTGTTTGTAAACTCGGCGGCCTGATCCGCTTTATCCCCGCCGCTGTCACCGTTGGTTTTACAACCGGTATTGCAGGAACCATTTTCTTAGGTCAGATCAAGGACTTCTTCGGTCTGGTTTATTTAGATGGAGTAAGACCCGTGGAAACACTGGAAAAGGTGGAAGCCAATTTCGCTTCGTTTTCCACGCTTTCCTGGCAGGCACTTTTGATCGGCGCGATCTCGCTTGCCATTTTGATCCTTTATCCCAAGTTCGAAAAGCGCGTTCCGCCTTCTTTGATTGCCGTTGTGGTCGGAGCACTGTTGGTTCGCTTCCTTCCCGTGCTGGATGAAGGCGTTTTCACCATCGGAGAGCTGTATGGTATTCCGCGCGGACTTCCCAAATTCACCTTGACCTCGATCTCCTTTGACACAGGAAAAATCCTTTCTTTGATTCCCGATGCGATCACGATTGCCGTTCTTGCTGCCATTGAATCTCTTTTGTCCTGCGTGGTAGCCGACAGTATGGTGTCCTCGAAGCACAATCCCAATGCGGAATTGGTTGCGCAGGGTGCGGGAAACGTCCTTTCCGTGATGTTTGGCGGCATCCCCGCCACCGGCGCCATTGCCAGAACCGCCGCCAACGTGAAGAACGGCGGAAGAACCCCCGTTGCCGGCATGGTTCACGCTCTGGTTTTGCTTTTGGTTCTGGTTTTCCTGATGCCCTTGGCAAAACTGATTCCCATGCCCACCATTGCCGCGATTCTATTTATGGTGGCGTATAATATGAGCCACCTGCATGAATTCGTTTCCATGTGCAAGAAGGAAACGTGGCAGAACGTTTTGGTTCTGGTTCTGACCTTTGTCTTAACAGTGGTCTTCGATCTTGTCGTTGCCATCGCCGTAGGTCTTGGACTGGTCTTTCTCTTCTATCTTTGGGGTAAGATCAAACCGAAAAAAGCATAAAAAAGAAAAGACGCTTTCGCGTCTTTTCTTTTTTGTTTTTCATTAG
>JAZNNH010000053.1:0-6134 GCA_045580105.1 Eubacteriales bacterium
TCAATGTCAAGATTCATCAAAATAAATCTTGCAGCATTCCAAATCTTGTTGGCAAAGTTACGCGCCGATTCAATTCGTTCGTCGGAAAAACGCATGTCGTTTCCGGGAGAGTTGTTACTTGCCAAAGCAAAACGAAGGGCATCGGCACCGTATTGATCGATGATTTCGAGCGGGTCGATTCCGTTTCCGAGGGATTTTGACATTTTTCTGCCTTGGGCATCTCTGACAAGACCGTGGATCAACACGTCGGAAAAGGGTTTTTCTCCCATGTATTCCAGACCGGAAAAGATCATACGGGAAACCCAGAAGGTGATGATGTCGTAGCCCGTAACGAGCGTACTTGTGGGATAAAAACGTTTCAGATCTTCCGTCTGCTTCGGCCATCCGAGCGTTGAGAAAGGCCAAAGGGCAGAGGAGAACCAAGTGTCCAGCGTATCGGGATCTTGGCGCATTTCTTTTCCGCATTTGGGACAGGTTGCCGCCTTTTCTTTGGTGACAACGATTTCGCCGCAGTCATCGCAGTAGAAAGCGGGAATGCGGTGTCCCCACCAAAGCTGACGGGAGATACACCAGTCGCGGATGTTTCTCATCCAGTGGAAATAGTTTTTGCTGAAACGGTCGGGAATGAAACGAACGTCACCGTTTTCCACAGCTTCGATCGCGGGCTTGGCAAGCGGTTCCATTTTCACAAACCACTGCAAAGAAACGCGGGGCTCGACCGTAGTTCCGCAACGATAGCAAGTGCCGACGTTGTGGCTGTAATCCTCGGTTTTGATGAGAAAACCTTCTTGTTCCAGATCAGCTACAATTGCCTTGCGGGCTTCAAAACGGTCCATACCGGCATATTTGGGATAATCGTCGCAGATCTTTGCATCCGGAGTCATACAGGTGATGACCGGCAAATCGTGACGCTTACCGACTTCAAAGTCGTTCGGGTCGTGAGCGGGGGTGATCTTTACGACACCGGTTCCGAAATCCATTTCGACGTAGTCATCGGCAACAACGGGAATCTCTCTGCCGACAAGAGGCAGAATCAAGGTTTTTCCGACCAAATGACGGTAACGATCGTCGTTGGGGTTGACGGCAACCGCGGTATCACCGAGAAGGGTTTCGGGTCTGGTGGTAGCAAGCTCCAGATAGCCGGAACCGTCCTTGAGAGGATAGCGAAGATGCCAGAAATGACCGGCCTGATCTTCGTATTCCACTTCGGCATCGGAAATGGAGGTCAGACAGTGCGGACACCAGTTGATGATTCTTTCACCGCGGTAAATCAGTCCTTTTTCATAAAGACGGACAAAGACTTCCTTGACGGCATCTGAGCATCCTTCGTCCATGGTAAAGCGCTCTCTGGACCAGTCGCAGGAAGAACCCATTTTTTTGAGCTGAGAGATGATTCTTCCGCCGTACTGCTCTTTCCACTTCCAAGCACGCTCCAAAAAGCCGTCACGGCCGATGTCATCTTTCGATACGCCTTCTTTGCGCATTGCTTCCACGATTTTTGCTTCGGTAGCAATGGAGGCATGGTCGGTACCGGGAAGCCAAAGGGTACAAAATCCGCGCATTCTCTTGTAGCGGATCAAGATGTCCTGAAGGGTGTTATCCAAAGCATGACCCATGTGAAGCTGTCCTGTGATGTTGGGCGGGGGGATCACAATGGTATAAGAGGGTGCCTTGGAGGCGGGATCCGGCGCAAAATAACCCTTTTCGCACCACTGGTTGTAGATGCGATCTTCAAACATTTTGGGATTATAATTTTTTTCCAATAGTTCAGCCATAATAAACCTCTGATTTTTTTGTTGAATTTACATTCAAAATATATCACTTTATTCTACTCTAAAAAACAAAAAAAAGCAAGTGTTTTTGCCGATTTGAGCGGAATTTGCATACCGCAGCATGTTGCTTTGCATAATAGTAAAAAAAACGGAAGGAAAAGATATGCTGAGCGAAGAACTGAAAAACACATTTTTATCGGATTCCTTTGATGATTTGGAATGCGTTTCTGCAAAGAAGTTGAAACGATCCTTAAAGCGCACCTTGAATATGATCGCGCAAGCGGAAAAGTCGGTGCCTCGGACAGATGCCGCAGCTGTTTGGCTGAAGGAAAATGCACCGATTTTACTCGACGGGATGAAATCGATCGATTGGAAAAATTTTTTCTGCAGAAAGGACATCTTTTTTTCGATTGAAAAATTGGTTCAATGTTCTTCCTTTGAGGCAAAAAGGGAAGAGCTGATCGCGTTTTTTGAGCTTCTTGACAAGAAAATCGGCTTCGTCGAACAAGAACTTGCTTCTCTGCGCAGTGTATTTTTGCTTTGCATCACAACAAGCATCCGAAACAGTGTGGAAAATAACCTTGTCGACATTGATCGCTGTTTTACGCTGTTTCATCGAATCAAATCAGAGGATTTTGAGTATTTTGCTACCGTATTTTCTCCGATCGAACGGATGTTTCGTTTTGATCCTGCCGGCGTTTATCCCTCGATGACACGCCAATCCCAACGGTTATATAGAAGTCGCCTGATTTCGGAGGCGAAGAAGAAACATGTGGATCCGGTGAAGCTAGCAAAAGAAAAATTGCAAGAAGCAAACAAAAATGGGGAACATATCGGTTTCTATCTCGTTGAAAAAAAGCGAAAATGTAAACCGATCTGTTTTTCTTTTGTCCTCTTTTTTCTGCTTTTCATTGAGGTTTTGATCCTGTTCCCAAGCAAATTTCTTGCCCTAATACTGGCGCTCCCTCTCTACTTTTTTTGCAAACGATTGGTGGAGTATATTGCATCTCTTTTGACAAAGCCGGAAATCTTGCCCTCCGTTAAGATTGACAAAGTGGGAAGCGATCAAAAGACCTGCGTCGTGATTGCCGGACTTGTCACAAGCAAAATTGACGTTGACAATTTATGTGAGAAGCTTTTCGAATACCAAATCAACAATGCCAATCCCGACGATCAACTGTATTTCGGGGTTTTGTGTGACTTGAAGGAAAGCAAAAAGAAGGTCTTAAAAGAAGATCGGGAACTGATTGCATATTTGGATGAAAAAATCGCTCAGATGAATCGCGAGAGGGAAGTGTTTTTTGCCGTTCTGAGGAAACGTGTGTTTCACGAATCAGAAGAAAAATGGGTCGGCTATGAACGAAAACGCGGTGCCATTGAGGAATTGATCGGCTATCTTTGCGGGAATGCGTGGAAAGGGGCGTATTTGTTCGGTGTCACCAAAGAAATTGTAGGTTCCGTTTTTCTCATTACCTTGGATGCGGATACCCGCCTTTCCATTGGACAGGCAAAGCGCTTGATCGGTGTGGCTTCCCACCCCTTAAACAGACCTGTAATCGGAACGCGGGAAGGCAGAAAGCTTGTGGTATCCGGATACGGCGTTTTGCAGCCAACGATCGTGACCTCCCTGCAGGAGAAAATTGTAACGCCGTTTGGGAAAATTTACGGAAACGGAAGCGGCGATCTTTTATATGCAAGCGCTGGCTTTGATCTGATGCAATCCTTCTATCAAGAGGGGAATTTCTGCGGAAAAGGTCTGATCGATGTCAAAGCGTATCAAGAAATCCTACCCGGTCAAATTCCGGAACAAAGGATTCTCAGCCATGATATGCCCGAGGGCGCGATGCTCCGATCCGCTCTTGTAGTCAATGAATATTTTTCGGATTCCAACCCACAAAACACCATCAGCTTTTATAAACGGCAACATCGCTGGATTCGGGGCGATATCCAAAATCTTTTGATTTTGAGAAAACTGCGTGGTTTTCGAAAATTTTTTGCGATTGAAAACATTCTCTCATATCTGGTTGCCTTCTTTGAATATTCAGCTCTTGTTGCTTCCTCGTTTTTCGGACCGACGCAGGGACTTGTTTGTGCTTTGCTGATTCTTCTGTTTCATGCCGAACACCTTCTGTTTACCGCTTCCAACGTCTTGCTCAGCGGAAATCTGTCTATCGTATTTCGCCATTTTTCTACCAAAATGAGAAATCTGTTTTTGAACGGATTTTATCAATGGATTCTGTCGCTTGGTGCGATTGTTCAGGAAACGGTTTGGTTTTTGGATGCCATAGTCAAAGCGCTGTATCGTATGCTTATTTCAAAAAAGAAACTGTTGGAATGGCAGGTGTATTCACCGATCTCATCTGACAAACCGTTTTTCTTTTTCTTGCTCGGTTTTCTTTTGTCGTGGCTTTCTGTTTTTCTGGCGAACAACCCCATCACCCGTTTGATTTTTTTACTTTGTGCTCTGTTTCCTTTTGTTTCTCTGCATCTATCAACGCCCTATCAGTTACAATCCGGATTTTCGGATGCGGAGAAAGAATTCCTGAAAGAAAAAGCAAAAAAAGAGTTTTTGTTTTTCAAGGAATGCGTTGGCGAGCATACGGCTCATTTGCCGCCGGATAACATTCAGCTTGAGCCGACCGAAAAAATTGCGATGCGCACCTCTCCTACCAACATCGGTTTGTATCTTGCAACTTTGGCAGCTGCAAAAGAATTGGAATTTTTAACGGACAAAGACTTGATGGAACGCGCAAAGCAAAGTCTTGCTTCGATTGAAAAGCTGGAACGTTGGAACGGTCATCTCTATAACTGGTACGATTTGAAAACGCTGGAGGTGATCGGTGAGCGCTTCGTTTCTACGGTTGATAGCGGAAACTATATTGCAGGGCTTATCGTTTTACTGCAAACGGTCAAGGACCTTAACGTGGATGAAAAGGAAAAAAACGCGCTTGTTGAAACACTGGAAAGTGAAATCGCCAAGACCGATTTTTTTGCTTTGTATCAGCCGGAAAAGAATTTGTTTCGAGTCGGAATTTTTCCGGATAATACGCACCACACATCTTCTCATTACGACCTTTTTATGAGCGAAGCGAGAATCACCGGCTATCTTGCCATCGCACTTGGAAATGTACCGGTTCATCATTGGAAGTGCTTGTCAAGACCGCTTTTGTCCTTTCGCGGTCGGGTGGGAATCGGCTCTTGGTCCGGAACGGCATTTGAATATTTTATGGCTCCTTTGTTTTTGCCGGTCATTGAGAATTCGCTGGAGGATGAAACACTTGAATATGCGCTTTATTCGCAAATGTCATATGATGTTAAGGTAACACCGAAAAAAAGCGTTTTCGGAATCAGTGAAAGCGGATATTCTCTGACGGATAGCGCTGACAATTATCAATATAAGGCGTTTGGAGTTCCGTATCTTTCGATTCAGCCGAATCAAAATCAAACAAAGGTCATCGCGCCCTACGCCTCGTTTTTGATGCTGGAGAGGCAGAATCGTGCGGTGATTTCCAATTTAAAAACACTTTCCGAAATCGGAATGGAGGGAGATTTCGGCTATTTTGAGGCGTGCGAATTTCATTCTCATTTTATCGGTGACTATTCCATCGTGCGGTCTTTTATGTCGCATCACAAGGGAATGAGTGTTTTGGCTTTGGCAAATGCGATTTGTGACAAAGTCATTCAAAAGAGATTTCTTTCGTTTGATTATTTTCAATCCAAAACCCAGCTTTTGGCAGAACGCTTCCCCTTGGAAGGAAAGGTGTTAAAAAAGAAAAAGCAAAGCATTTCCGGCTCTTCCGATCAAGGTCGTGATTTCGAACTGAAAACGGAATATGAAATTCAAAAACAGGGGGATCAGTCCCATCTGATCACTGACGGTAAACTTGCACTTTTGTCATCCACCGACGGCTTTGCGCGGCTTCTTTGGCACGGAATGGATCTGTTCAACCCGCAAACATCGGGACTTCGGCTGAACATGAAAATCGGAGATCACACGTTTTGTTTGCCGGGGGATGAAAGCGAAAAAAGCAAGGTGGTTTTCGGTGTTGATTTCGTCGAATATACCTTCTATGTGAAAAAAACGCAGATTCACTGGAAACTGGAACTGATGAGCTCTTCAGGAGCGGTGCTGTGTCACCTGAAGATTAACGGGCATCCCGGTCCGTGTACGGCATCGATCGAATTTGACACCGTGATGCAAAAGCTCGGCGATTTTGAATCGCACCCTGCGTTTCATGCCTTATCGCTGGAAGCGACGATGGACGAAGCTCACTTTATGATTCGCAAAAGGGGAGTCGAGCAGCATCGCTATCTTCATTTTCATTCCGATCAAAACTTTCGCGCGAGCGTTCAAAAAAAGCC
>JAZNNH010000054.1:0-5444 GCA_045580105.1 Eubacteriales bacterium
AAAACAAGTAAAGCGGCAATTGCCGCTTTACTTGTTTTCATTTTTATCTGGATTTTTTCTTGCTGATTACTACTATCGAGAAAGCAGCAGCGGCGAGAAGCATCACTGCTCCGCCAACCAAAAGCACCGTCGTGTTATCGCCGGTTTGGGAAGAACCTTGGGACTGACCCATAACAGAGCCGGTTACCGTGAAATTCTTCGACAGGTTTCTGGTTACCGTGGTGTCAACCCATTTGGTACCGTCGAATCTCTGCTGAACAAAGGTTACAACCAAGGTGTTAAGACCAACCGGAAGTTTTGCTGTGCTGAACTGAGCCGTCTTGAAGTCGGAAGCGAAGGTTCCGGTCAGTTTCGTATCATATGCGTTTCTGACACGGAACTTGGAAGGAATCACACGCATATCGCCTTCCTTGGGAGCGGTGTTTTCCACTGCGTCCGGAATGACCGTAAAGGTTACGGTTTCGCCGATCTTGTGAACCGATTTAAACTGATCGAAAGAATATCCGGTGAGACCGGGTCTAAAGCCGGTTGCAGCGGGAATCTGTGCAGAAGCATCAGAGGTGTGAACAACGGGCGAAGGAACGTATACGATGGAAACGGATTCGCCTTTTTGGTTGGTCCAGTAGGACTTCACCGCCTTTGCCCAAGTGGTAAGGGAAGTGGAATCCGGATCGGAATAAGGTGCCAAGCTGCGGCCACCGGGATATCCGGTAGTAAGATACAGCTGGGTTTTACCGTTCTCTCCACCGGTACGGGTTACTGCTACTTGGAAGAGATAAGAGCCGTAAAACTGAGGATTTTGAAGAAGTTTAGCCACTTCAGCGTCATCGTATTTGCCAATTGCAGAATAAAGGACGTCTGCCAAAGGAATTTTGTACTCAAACTCATAAGTATGGATGCCACCAACTTCTTCATAGAAAACTGCGGCGTTGTCAGAATACTTCTCCAAATCCCAATCGGCGTACATTTCGCTGTCAAGGGTTACACTCTTGGAAACATTACCGTCAATCACCTTATAAGTTCTGTTACCAGAAGCACAGGAAGAAACCTGAAACGTAGAACCGGATTTCTTATATTCATAGGTGTTGGAAAGACGAGACGCTGCTTCCGGAATGGCAGTAGACTGGTTCAAGCCGTAGCGAACGTTTGTGTTTAGAGTGTCTTGCGCGCCGCTTGCCGTCATATAGCCGAACTCGACGGGAGATTCCACCTTTTCACCGATGAAAAGGAACTGATCGTTGTAGGCAAGATACGTAGTAAGCTTTACATCTTTATAAGCTTGTGCCTCGTCGGTATCCGTATAATCGGTTGTAGCAGTACTGTTGGTCAGGGTAAGACCTGCGCCCAAAGTAGATACCGTAGGCGTGCCGACATACTGACTGGGATCCAGACGCGCATCGCTCAAGCTCGGCTCTGCACCGGTGATCTTATATGCCTGGAACGTCTGTATACCGTACGCACGAAGATCGTGAGCCGTCGTGCCGTACTGAATGTAGGCAGTAGAAGACTGATCGGCATAGGTTGCAGAAACGGGGATGCAAACTGCACTCACTACAAAAGTGACTGCAAGAAGAAGCGAAAGAATTTTTTTCATTGCAAACATCTCCTTATATTACTACTGGCATTATAACATTTTACGCTACTTGTGTCAATAGAAAAAAACGCGTAATAGACAAAATTTGAACATATTTTTAATGATTTTTGGTTTCTTTTTCCTTTTTCTCCATAAAGCGGAAGTTGACAGCAACCATCACAACGGAAAAAAGGAGCAGGATGCCGCAGACGACCAAAACCGTACCACCGATTGGATCCGATTCGCCCTTTTGTCCCCTTGTTGTGGTGTCCAAATAAACAATTTGAGTATCCTCCGGTACAAAGAGAGAAACATTCGGGAAATCGTTAACGTCTTCGTGTTTTGATTCACTCTCCCCTATTTTGTCAAGAGTGTCCGCTGTTGTCGTGGTTTCGATCTGACCGATCACAGCGGAACTGAGATCATCATTGGGGTTTGCCTCTTTCCCCTCTTGTTCGATTTCCGTTTGAGATGGGTCCAAGTGGTTTTCATTTTCCTTCTCAACCGGGTCTTTTTCTACGATGGCACCAAAGGTAAAGGGTCGAAAAATCGGTTGATTGGTGGGCAAATCGACAAAGTCGGTGAGCTTAGAATAAACCTCGGACCAATTCTTACCGTCGGAAGAAAGCGGACAGAGCTCTGTTCCGAAGAGAGCCGTGGACAAATAAAGTGCGTCCGTTTCACCGCTTGGGAAAGTTACGGTGTCGGAAAGGGCGGTTTTGATATCAATTTGACCGCAAACGTCGTTTGATTTCGCACGCAAAGAAACAAAAAGCGCATCACGCTCGCTTTTCGGCACAGTAAGAAGAACTTCTCCTACTGGAATCCGAGTTTCAAAGACAAGAGAAAATTGTCCATCCTGATTTTGACAGAGAATGGCTTGTTTCATATAATAAGCACCGTTCCACAAAACGCCGTCGGGCGCGCGATAAGCTGTTTCGGAGGAAGGGCTCCGAGAGGAAATTTGACCGACCAAGCTGCGCCTGTCGGAGACAATCAGATCACGTGTTCCAAAGACACCGACACACTCCAAGGTCTTTGCAGAAAAGAGATAGGTATTTCTAACATTTCCGTAGGTCAAGAAGGGATTGAACTTTGATACCGACAGCGAAAAATCTACCGAAATGGAAAAGCAGTTTCCGTAAATCGAATGGTTGATCGGACGGATTCCCTCCGAAAGTTCGGGTGAAAACCCTGCCGCAATATAAAAGTACTGTGAATCACAGGAGATACAAACGGTCTGTTTGGCTTTCGAAAGCAGCTCTCGATCGATGGATTCTTGGTAACGGCAGGTTGCACCGAAATCGGTAACGGAAAGCCCGTTATCCGGCGTGATCTCCCGTGGCTTTGTATATTCAGACTTCTCAATCCTGCCATCCAAGGCAATGGGAGAATCGGAATAACCGGCAGAATAACAAAACACGTCAAAATTCGACAAGTTGGTAATATCAAAAGAATCGGCGGCGTGAACGGGAAACGGTGTAAAAAGAAGAATCAAGGCCATCAGCGGCGATATTAGTAAACGTTTCATATCAATCATAAAAAAGAAAAACGGCGGTCATAAAGACCGCCGTCAAGAGATTGTTTTAGTAAGTGCGAGAACTTCTCTTCTTCATAACGACAACCAAAGCAGCGGTGGTAGCGCAAAGAAGCATCGTAGCAGAAAGAACAAGGGTGAGGGTCAAATCATCACCGGTGGCAACCGCTGCCTGAGTAGCAACGCCGACAACACGGTTGTGTTTGCCTCTCTCGGCACTGGTCAAAACGCCACGGGTACGAGTCACACGGGAGGTTTCCTTCAAAACAGATTCGGTGGGAGAAGAATAGAACTCTCCGTAAGCGAAGGTTTCATCATATTCACCGAGGAAATGAACCGGATTCATCAGGAAGCTGGGGGTTTTAGAGCCCTTTCCATGTACGGCTTTGATCGCTGCACCGAGCGTGTTGTGGAGCTGATAACCGGCAACAATACCATTTGCACCGGAGTTACCGGCGCCACCGGCCGGAAGAAACGTTTGCGCATAAATAACATCTTCCGGTCTGATTTCATATTCCGTACCGTTGGGGAACATGCCGGATTTGGCTACGTATGCCTGCAAACGAATTGTGGATCCCCAAGCACCCCATTCGGGAACGTAGTCCAGAGGAGAACCGTCTTCATACTCAACGTCGGTGATACGGAGCACGTCACCCAAAGGCATTCTGCCTTCAAAAATAACGCCCCACTTGTTATCTTCCAGCACGGTAACCTTGTACATAAAGTTATCTGCTCTCTTGTACAGGGTCGTATTCCAAGTCTGTCCCAAATCATCCACGTAGGAATCGTACGAATCGGTGACAAAGGCGGAGTTTTCATAGAGTGTAAACGTACGCCTGGGCAGTTTGACACTGGTTGCTGTCTGCGCCAAGGGCTTTCCGTCTTCACCAAGATCGAATCCTTTATACAGATAGTAGCGATTGCTGGCATAAGAACCGGCGGTTCCACCGTGCGAAAGAACGACATTGTCGCTTTGCATAAAGTTGGTTCTGACTTCCAAGGACCAGGTGGCATTACGTGTAGCACCGGTAACGTTATCCGTGGTAGCACGAATGGCAGGAATTTGAGTCGCCACTGCAAAGTACAAATAGGAATCATCGTAGGTCAGATAGGTTTTGATGTAATCGGGCATATCTTCCCTTGCGACGTAAGGCGTCCAGTTACAATTCGACTCTAATTCATTTTGAGTCGTGGTAGTGGAATAGAGATAATAGCGGTTCATCCACATGTTGTCACCGGGAACGGATTCCAAACACATTCCGTTATTGGGGCCGGGATACTCCGCAGTATCAATGACACCGTCGACCGTAGGTGCCTTGTCGGTAGAGTACACGTTCAGGGTATGCAGTCCGTATGCCTCCAAATTATGGGCAGACAGCGATTCCGGAACGGTAAGGACATACCCTCTTGCAGCGGAAGTGACAGTGCAAAGGGAAACCAACATCAGCACTGCCAACAAGATCGATACAAATCTCTTCATCTTTTGCTCCTTATAAACTTTTATGCGTATGAGCATACTTTTACTCAATATCTGATTTAATCATAGCATCGTTCTCGCTTTTTGTCAAGACGGTTTTTACATGATTTTTAGGAAAAATCAGCAAAATTCGGATATTTTTCACAAATTATCTATTGAATTCTTCCCGTATCTCCTGTAAACTGTACATAATCGAATGAAAACCGAGAAAGGAACACCGTTATGCACCAATTCAAACGAAACACAGGTTTGATCTTCAAAACCTTCCTATACCAACTTGTAATGAGTCTTTTCGGCTTTATGATGTACAGCTCTACCTATAAGATTCCGTTCTTAATGGTGGTCGGACAAGCGACCATTACCATCTTTTTCCTTTTTATAATGGCACACCAAATGTATCAACAAGGAGCAAAGAACTGCGAATACGATTGGGCTCACCAACTCACTTCCAGCCCCTTTCTCGGTCTTTTGTTCTCTTTCTTGGCCTTTTTGCCTGCCATTCTCCTTTCCGGCTATACACTGCTGACTCCTCCGTTTGCCGCCAGCGGTACCCCGAGCGCGGGCTATGCTCCTTTTCTGATCAACAAAACCTTCCTGCAAGGCATGTACATCGGAATCGTACAATACCTCTACCCCACTTCCGCCACGAACTCTGCCGAGGTTTTGGCAAGCGCCAACAACGCCCAGTGTCTGATTCATCTTGTTTCCTGCATCCCCGGCATTCTCTCTTGCACCATCGGCTACTTTTTCGGATACCGCAATTTCAAAAAGGAAAAAAATCACTGATTTTCATGTTTGTGTCTTGATCGGCATATCCTTCTTTGAGGTGATCTGAATTGAGCCACAAGCAAAATCCG
>JAZNNH010000055.1:0-12565 GCA_045580105.1 Eubacteriales bacterium
CGTGTCACCGTATATTCCAACCAGCCCGAGGTGGAGCTGTTTGCCAACGGCGAGAGCTTGGGCAAGAAGAGTGCGCCCGATCACTTCTTCTACTTTGACGTTCCCAACAAGGGCGAAACGACCCTGACGGCAAAAGCAGGAGATTGGAGTGACGAGGGCACCATCCGCAAGGTTGACACCTTCAACGAAGCATATCGCTTGAAAGAGCAGGGTGCGGTGCTCAACTGGTTTGACATCGACGCTCCCGAAGGCAGATTCTCGTTAAACGATAAACTGAGCGACATTATGGGAAGCTTCTTCGGAAAGCTCTGGTTTGCCAAATTCGGATTGAAGCTGAAAAAATCGCTTCAGGGCGACAAAAAAGGCAAGCCCAAGGCGGCCGGCTTTGAAATCAGCGACGGTTTGATGCAGATGATGGGCGGCTTCACCGTGCTTCGCCTCACGAGCATGATGGGTTCGATGAACGTCAACTTCTCCAAAGAAGAGCTCTTGCAAATGAACCGCGAGCTCAACAAGATCAGAAAACCGAAAAAGAAACAGTAACCCGTTCGGCGGCAGAAATTCTGCCGCCGATTTTTTGTCGAATAGAAGTTGCCAAGCGCGATCTCTTATGATAAAATAAAAGGGTAAAATCCAGCGAAAAATTTTTTCTTTGGAGAGCAAAAAATGGCAAAACTTGACGATTATTTTCTCGAAGCGAGCGGGGATCGGGCCGACCGAAGCGCCGAGATCGAACAAAAGCTAAACAAATTCGGCGTTTGCATCTTGGGTTCGGGCTCTTTCTTCGTCTCCGGCATTCAGATGCCCGACGGCTCCACGCTCACAGGGCTCGGCGATTGCAGTCGAATCTTGCTTTTGGATGAGGTTTCAGAGGGCTTTGCAATTCAGATGAAAAGCCGCTGTACCGTCAAAGATCTTACGCTTCGCGGAAGCGAAGAAAACATCCCTTGCCCGACCTCGGTCGGCACGCGCCACGGCATCGGCTTTTTGGGCAACGCCACGGGGGTGGCAGACGGCCCGCTCCAATCGCGCGACAGCATCGTTGAGGGCTGTCGCATCGATTCCTTTTCCGGCGGCGGCATCACCTGCACCGATACCGGTTACAAGGTGGATTGCTCCCTTTGCGTTTCCAACTGCCGCATCCACCGCTGTGGTGCAGGCATCAACATTTCCCATTTCAGCGAGTATCATAAATTCTCGAACGTCGATTCCTCCCAAAACTTTGTTGGCTGTGTCAACAACGGCGGCAACAACGTCTTTTGCGGCTGCTCGTTTGACGGAAACACTCTCGGGTTTTTGATTGACAACCGCGAAAAGAAATCGAAAAACAACGCCCACGGCTCTTGCGTCGCCTGCACCTTCAACCATTCCGACCACAACGAGGGCATCGGCATTCACATCATCGGCTCGACCCCCGGCTACGTGTTTTCCGACTGTCAGATGTTCTTCTCCAAAATCTTGGTCGAAAATTCGAGCGGCATTCAATTCAACAACTTCAACTTCGGCAGAAACGTCGGCATCACCGTCAAGGGGGGCGGCAAGGTTTGCCTTTCGGGCGGGCTGTTTACCGTCGTTCCCAAAATCTGCGTCGAAAACAACCCCTATTTTAAATTTGAAAATTGCTTCACCAAGGGCGGCACTCCCATCCTTTGGCCCGAAGCGGAATAAGGTTAGGTGAAAAAGATGAAATCCATTTCCAAAACGAGCTTGGCGATCATTTCCAAGATGCAGCAAAACGAAAGAAACGAAAGCGTCATTTACGAAACAATCGCGCGCTTTGCGAAAGGCGAGCACAACAAAGAAGTGCTTTTGCGCCTGGCAAAGGAAGAAGCCGCGCACGAGAAGATCTGGAAAGAATATACCAAAAAGGAAACCCGTCCGCAGAAGGTCAAGGTGTTCTTTTACACGTTCCTCGCACGCGTGCTCGGATTTACCTTTGCGGTAAAACTCATGGAGCGCGGAGAAAAGGGCGCACAGCAAGAGTATCAAAAATTAGAAGAAGAGGTTCCCGAAAGCGCCAAGATCCGACAGGACGAAGAGGAGCACGAAGCGGCTCTGCTTTCCATTCTGGACGAAGAGCGGCTTCGCTACGTCGGCAGTATGGTGCTCGGTCTTTCCGACGCCCTCGTGGAATTGACCGGCTCATTGGCGGGCTTCACCTTTGCTTTGCAAAACACGCGTCTGGTTGCCCTTTCGGGACTGATCGTCGGCATTTCCGCCACCTTTTCCATGGCATCCAGCGAATTTCTCTCTGCCAAGAGCGAGGGTAGAAAAGACGCGTTCAAATCCTGCTCCTACACGGGCATTGCGTATTTATTCACCGTTGTCTGTCTGGTTTTGCCGTATCTGCTCTTCGGCACCACGCAGGTCATTCCCGCTCTTGTTTGTATGCTCGGCATCATCGTTTTGATCATCGCCGCCTTTACCTTCTACACCAGCATCGCGCAGGACGAGCCATTCGGTTCTCGGTTCCTGGAAATGGCAGGCATCAGCATCGGCGTTGCCATTCTCTCCTTCTTCGTGGGAATTCTGGCAAAGAAGTTCCTGGGCGTCGACGTCTGAGAAAAACGGAATACCAACAAAAAAGACACACTCCACTCGGAGCGTGTCTTTTTTCTTTTGTTATTCGAAATGGCTCATCAGGTGTATCACGCGGCGCACGGCTTCCAAAACCGCACCGCGGTCAAGCTCGCCGGACTTTATTTTTTCTTCCAAGCTGTAATGCTTGGGAGCATTCGGCATGGTGCGAATGAGCATGTGGGGCATCTTCACGTCGTTTCCGCCCATCAATTCATCCTCAATGCTCGCATAAGTCCACCAGTCGGTCATCACAAGTCCCGGATATTTCCATTCGCCCTTCAAAATTCCGTTGATCAGTTCCCAGTTCATGCTCGCGCGCGTACCGTTGACCACGTTGTAGCTGGTCATCACGCACCAGGGATTTGCCTTTTTGATGCAGATCTCAAAGCCGCGCAGGTAAATCTCGCGCAGCGCGCGTTCGGAAACGCGGGAATCGGAAAACTTGCGGTTGATCTCTTTGTTGTTGCAGCAAAAATGCTTGATGGTAGCTGCAATTTTTTGAGACTGAATGCCCTTGACGGTCGCAGCACCGAAAAGACCGGTTGCAAGCGGGTCTTCGGAATAGTATTCAAAATTTCTTCCGCAAAGAGGACTGCGGTGAATGTTCATGGCAGGGGTCAACCAAATGCCGGCGTTGTTTTCCTTCACTTCCAAGGCGCCGGTCTTGCCGCATTTTTGCGCAAGGGCTAAATTCCAAGACTGTGCCACCGTGCACGCGGCAGGGAAATACGTGGTGCTGATGCCGCTTTGACCGACAGTGCGATAGCCGGCAGGGCCGTCGCAGGTCGGAACGGGGGGAATGCCATGCGGATCTTGAAGTCCTTCTCTGACGCGAAACGGCAGGTCAGAGCCGATGTATCCGGTTTGCGACGCGTTTACGGCAGGATGACCGTAGAGAAGAGATGCCAGTTCCCAATCCTCCAGGGATGCCAGGAATTCATCCTCTCTGCCCTCTGCCAATGCCTTTTCGAGGGTCATGATTTCGGGCTTTGTCTTGGTCTTGATGCGGTAGCGGCGGGGCGGATGCTCCGCTTTTTCTGCGTGGGGCAACTTTTCCATCGTGCCGTCGGCTGTCATTCTCTCTGTCAGATCCACAGGTGCCATATAAGAATGAGCACGGCGGGTGATCTTGTCTTCCGAAAGGGTAAAGGTCAACACCTTTTTGCTATCGCGCACGTTCACGCCAAGATACACGGTATACTCACCCTTTTCGAGGATAAAAGCACTCTTTTCAATCTTGCCCAGATCGTCAAACGAAGCAAAACCGCGGATATCAAAGGTCAGCGTGAATTTTTGGCTTTCGCCGGGGGAAAGTTCCTTTGTTTTGCGGAAAGCGGTGAGCACCTTCTTTGCTTTGCCCAACACGCCCTGCGGCGCGGAAAGATAGAGCTGAACGACTTCTTTTCCGGCAAATTTGCCGGTGTTTTTCACCGTAACGGAGCAAGACACCGTATTCTTTTCTAAGCTTGTTTTGCCCACCTTAACGTCAAAGGTGGTAAAGCCCAAGCCAAAGCCGAAGGGATAAACCACTTTTTCGGGGCAAAAAGTTTCAAAATAGCGATATCCGACGAAAATATCTTCTTTATAGTTAACAAAATCGTCCGATTCGATATAGGTCTGGGTGGAGGGATAATCCTCAATTTTTTCTGCAAAGGTATCCTGCAGGTGTCCCGAAGGATAATGTTTGCCAAAGAGAATTTCCACAATCGCCTCGCCGGCAAAACTGCCGCCGTAGCCGGGATACAAAATCGCACCGACCTTCGGATCATCCTGAATTTCTTTCAAGCCCATCGGACCGCAAATGCAAAGGACGACGACCACTTTCTTAAAATCGCGGCCGATTTTTTGAAGCTGTGTCAGTTCGCTGTCAAAGAGTTTGCAGTCGTTAAGACGTCGATCGCCGTCGGTCGTGCCCTCGGTCGAATAGCGCAGAATCGAAAAGATGGCAACGTCACCGAATGCGACGGCTTCTTTGTAAAGATCATCGGGAATGGGCGCAGGTTCGAGGGCAAGATAAGTGTTCCATTCGCGCTTTTTCAGGCCAGACAGCCCGTCACCACTCTTGCGCTCTTCGCGGCAATATTCTTTGGCGTGCTCGATGATGGGGTGGAACAGAGAAAGCTCTCCGCGCGCCTCGGCATTGGCAAGTGCATCTGCCAGAGAAATCTTGATGTCCGAGGTCACACTACCCGAGCCGCCGCCACCGAAAATGTATTCTCCGGCACCTCTGCCGAACAGACACACCTTGGCACCCTTTTTCAAGGGCAGGGTATCATTTTCGTTTTTAAGCAAAACCGCACCCTCAATCGCCGCTTCCTTGGAAACCGCAAGGTGGCGCGCCGAAGCCGTCACACGTCTTCCGTCTTTTCCCAACGGTGCTACCGGACTATAGCGAAATCTTGTGAAACGAGACATTTGATCCCTCCTCTAAAGCTCCGTCCGTATGGAGCAACTCTCTTTTCGTTTTCGGCTTTAGTGTTCGTGGTCTTCTCCGCCGTCGCCCGGATTGGTGGGGGTGGGAATCTGCAAGCCGGGAACTTCCACGTCTTTGGTTTGGTCGAGGGTCAGAGAATATTGGCAGGAAACGGGCTCTGCACCTTCACCGGATTGCATCGCAACAGAAAAGGCGGTCAGAACGCCGGTTTCGGAATGGATGGTGAAAACGCCGGTGCCCGAAAGAGCGCCGGGAAGCGCAAGCGCGCCGCTTTCCGCAAAGCGCGCGGAAAGACGCTCGGAGAGTGCTTTGATTCCGATCGAACTGAGCGTAAAGCTGACGGAAGTGTTTGTGCCGTCATCGGTGAGAACCGGCTGCGCGATGGCATCCAGCGGTAAAAGATGCGTCTGTAACAGCTCGCCCCAAGGGCTGGTGCCGGACTTGTCGGAGGACTCGGATAAAAGGGAGGCGGTAAAGAGGTTATATTCGTTTTCGCTTTTCTGACCGTTTTGTTGCAAAAGCTGATAAAAGCGGTATTCACGATCCGTTTCCGGCAAGGTTTTCAAGCTTTGACGCGAGAGGTAGAAATCCCCTGCAAGGTTTTGATAAAACCCGATCTGTTCCGAATACGAGCGCGCCTGTTCCGCTGCGCCGACCGCTTCGGTGGAAAGGAGGGTTGCCTGTCCCTGCGGCATACGCTCCAGCGCATCGATGGAGGAAGCCAAAAGATGGGGAATCCGAATGTCGCCCAATTCGGTGTATTCTGACGCGGGAATGCCGATTTGAATTTCCTCGGAGCGATACTGCTCCAGTTGGCTTTCCAGAACAAGGGTGATCTCTTCCCCGTCCGCTTGCACCCCTTTCACGGAAAGGGTCACCGTTTCGAAAAAGCCCGTCTTCGAAACCTGTGCCGTGCCCGTCAAAGACGTGGGCGAAAACTCGCCTTTTTCTTCGGGAAAGGCGTTGGCGTAAAGCGCCAGCAGCGTTACATCCGTCAGCGAAAACGAAACCGTAAGCCCCTCTCCGTTCCAATCGGAAAGGGCGTCCTTGGGCAAATCAAAGAGCGGATGCAGGCACCCTTGCAGATACTCTTGCACCAAGCGCGAGGTTGCCGGCGCACGGAACGCACCCAAGCGGTTTTCCACACAAATGCTTTGCTCGGAAAAATACACTTTTTGCAAGCCCTCGCGTGAATACGAAAATCCGTCGTAGCCCTCACGAATGCGCGCGGTGCGCACCGTGTAAAGCGAATCAGAGCCACCTTCGATAAAAGCTTTCGTCAAAAACAAGCTACTGGTAAGCCCGTAGGTCTTTTCCAGTGCCGTTTCATAGAGCTTGTCACGCGAGAGAAGGGAAATATCTTCTTCTTTTTCTGTCGTTTTGGGCGGGGTTTGGGGCTTTGCGCAGGAGGGGAGCGAAGCGATCAAGCAAAGGCACAAAACCAAATAAATAATTCGTTTCATCCGATCTCCTCTCTTTATACATAGAGCTTAGCAAGACCGCCCTCGCTGGTTTCGCGATAGCGATGCGACAGGTCTTTTCCGGTTTCGTACATGGTCTTGACCACAATATCAAACGAAATCTTTCTGGAATCGGTCAAGAAGTTTGCCAAATTGACGGCGTTGATGGCACGCATCGCCGCCACGGCGTTTCTCTCGATACAAGGAATCTGCACCAGTCCCAAAATCGGGTCGCAGGTCAGTCCCAGATGATGCTCCAGCGCCACCTCTGCTGCATATTCGATCTGATCGATGGTCATCGAATAAATTTCTCCCAGAGCGGCGGCAGCCATGGAGCAAGCACTTCCCACTTCCGCCTGACAGCCGCACTCCGCACCGCTGATGGATGCGTTGGTCTTGATGAGATTTCCCATCAAGCCCGCGGTAGCAAGGGCGTGAAGCACCTCAATCTCTTCAAAGCCGCGCTTGTCGCTGACGTATTTGAGCACCGCCGGCAAAATGCCGCAGGCGCCGCAGGTCGGCGCAGTCACGATCGTGCCGCAGGACGCATTCTGCTCGCTGACGGCAAAGGCATAGGAACAAACGAGGCGGTTTTCACGCGTTTCCGCATTTTCATCGATGTGTTTTTGACTAAACAGGTGCTTGGCTTTTCTTTGCACGCCGAGTCCGCCGTGCAAAATTCCCTCTGCCTCCAGCCCTTCTTCCATGCAGCGAAGCATCGTTTGCCAAATCTCGTGCATATAATCCCAAATTTCTTTGCCCTCATACTGCTCAACGTATTGCCAAAGACGCATTTTGTTTTCCTTGCAATAGGCGGCAATTTCGGCAAAGCTGTTGTGCGGATAAATCCGATCCGGCTTATACACGGGTTGCCCTTTGATCTCAATGCTGCCGCCGCCCACGCTGTAAATCTCCCAAGCGCCCAAATGCGTTTCGCCCTCATAGCCGTCCAAAAGGAAGGTGTTGGGGTGATAGCCCACTTCGGTATTCATATCAAATTCGATGTCGCAGGGAATCGGAGAAAACGCTTCCAAAATGCAGTAGTCCGTGCGGTGTCCTTTTCCGGTCTTGGCAAGCGAACCGCGCAAAATGGCACGGAAACGGGTCGCCGTCGGGAATTTTTCGCGGAAGAGCCGCGCCGCCTTTGCAGGGCCCATCGTGTGTGAACTGGAGGGGCCGACCCCGATTTTATATAGCTCTTGCAAGGATTCCATGCCCGGCTCGATGACTTTTTCTGTTTCTACTTTTTCCTCATGCTTCAAAAAGAAATCGAGGGTCACGCCAAACTCCGTTGCAATCGACAGAAGCGTTTCGGTAGAGGGCATCGACTCCCCGTTTTCCCATTTGGAAACGGCACGGTTCGAAACCCCCACTTTTTTGCCCAATTCTTCTTGGCTCAATTGATTCTTTTTTCTTAAAAATCGAATTTTTTCCGAAAATTCCATTTCTAACCTCCATGGACCCTTTTTTTAAATTCTACCATTACGAGAATGTTTTTTCAATAGAAATTTGTCAAATTCATCCATAAAATTTCCATTTTTATTAGAATCTTTGTAAAAAATGAAACAGAGCCGGTTTGGGCACAAAAAAGAAGCCCTTTTGGGCTTCTTTTTGATTGGTTTTCTTATTCCGCATCCGGATAAGGAACTCTTGCCACATATTCGGTGTGGAGGAGCTCGTGAGCCAAATGAGAATTGGGTTCACCGAGGAACTGCTCGTACAGGGCCTTGATCTGAGGATTGTTGTGAGACTGGCGAACAACCTGTCTTTCATCCTCGGAGTACAGAGCTTGTGCTCTCTTTGCCTTGTAGGTATCCACGATGTCAAGGTCTTCGTTGGGCAGGAAGCACTCACGAACGTAGGGCTGACCGCCGCCGTTGATACAACCGCCGGGACAAGCCATGATTTCGATGAAGTGATACTTGCTCTTGCCTGCACGGATGTCATCGAGGAGAACTCTTGCATTCTTCATGCCGTGAGCCACTGCGATGTTGATCTTCTGGCCTGCCAGATCAAGACTTGCTTCCTTGATGCCTTCAAAGCCGCGAGCAGCTTCGAACTTAACGCCTTCGATTTCCTTGCCGGTAAGAACCGCGTGAGCCGTACGAACGGCAGCTTCCATAACACCGCCGGTAACACCGAAGATAACGCCTGCACCGGAATATTCACCGACCAGATCCATGTCGAATTCTTCGTCGGGAAGCTTGGTGAAGTTGATGCCGGATCTCTTGATGAGTTTGCCCAGTTCTCTGGTGGTGATAACTGCGTCAACGTCTCTCAAGCCCTCGGTCTGGAGCTGAGGACGCTGTGCCTCGTACTTCTTGGAAGAACAGGGCATAGCAGATACAACAAACAGATCTTCGGGAGCGATGCCTGCTTTCTTTGCCCAGAAATGCTTGAGGATTGCGCCCATCATTTCGTGAGGAGACTTGCAGGAGGACAGGTGAGGCAGAAGATCGTTGTAACGAAGCTCTGCAAAGTTAACCCATCCGGGAGAGCAGGAGGTGATCATAGGCAGTTTTTCGCCATTCTTGATTCTGCCAACCAGCTCGGTTGCTTCTTCCATAATGGTAAGGTCAGCGGCGTAGTTGGTGTCGAACACCTTCTTGAAGCCCAGTCTTCTCAGAGCGGCAACCATTTTGCCGGTCACGGGAGTACCGATCTTCATGCCGAATTCTTCACCCAAAGCAACTCTGACTGCGGGAGCGGTCTGTACAACAACGTACTTGCCGGCTGCCATAGCAGCGTCGATCTTATCGATTTCGCTGTGTTCCATCAAAGCGCCGGTGGGACATACGTTGATACACTGTCCGCACATGATACAGGGGCTCAAATCAAAGGTTCTGTTCTGAGCAGGTCCGATGATGGTCTTGAATCCTCTGTTCTGGAAGGTGAGAACGCCGTCGCCGTGTGCGTTGGCACAACGAGCTACACATCTACCGCAAAGCACACACTTGGAAGTGTCGCGAACGATGGAAGGTGTTACGTCGTCGTAAGTGGTTTCGGTCTGGCTGCCGAGGAACATATCTTCTCTGGCGCCGGTGAGCTTTGCCACGTGGAGAAGTTCGCATTTTTCGTTTTTGTCGCACTGCTGGCACTTCATGGAGTGGTTGGACAGAAGAAGTTCAACGGAAGCTCTTCTGGCAGCAGTTGCTTTGGGGGAGGAGATGATGATCTCCATACCCTCGTTAACAGGGTATACGCAGGAAGCCACGAGGCCTCTTGCACCCACTACCTCTACCAAGCATACACGGCAGGAACCTCTGTTGCATTCGCCGTGGTTGTATGCGCAAAGGGAGGGGATTTCATAGCCGCATGCACGAGCGGCTTCCAGAACGGTCAATCCCGCTTCTACTTCGTAGGGGATGCCTTCGATTTTAATATTTACTTTAGCCATTTGTCATTCCCTCCTTATTTCTTCACAATTGCCTTGAATTTACAGGAAGACAGACACATACCGCACTTGATACACTTAACCTGATCGATCACGAATGCAGTCTTGCCGACTTCGCCGCTGATCGCGCCAACCGGGCAGCAACGTGCACACAGAGAGCACTTCTTACACTTGTCTGCTTCGATTTCGTATCTCATCAGATTCTTGCAAACCTTAGCGGGACATTCTTTCTTTTCGATGTGAGCGATGTACTCATCACGGAAAGAAGCCAGCGTGGAAAGAACGGGGTTTGCTGCGGTCTGACCCAGTGCGCAGAGAGAACCGACCTTGATGGTGTTAGCCAGCTCTTCCAGCTCTTCCAGGTCTTTCATGGTTGCCTTACCGTCGGTGATCTTTTCCAGATACTCGAGAAGGCGTTTGGTACCGATACGGCAGGGAGAACACTTACCGCAGGATTCGTCGCAGATGAATTCCATATAGAATTTTGCAACGTCAACCATACAGTTGTCTTCGTCCATAACGATCGCACCGCCGGAGCCCATCATGGATCCCTTGGCAACGAGGTTGTCAAAGTCGATGGGGGTGTCCAGATCTTTTTCGGTCAAGCACCCGCCGGAAGGACCGCCGGTCTGGATGGCTTTGAACTTCTTGCCGCCGGGGATACCTCCGCCGATGTCGTAAATGAGCTCACGCAGGGTGGTACCCATGGGGATTTCCACAAGACCTACGTTGTTGATCTTACCGCCGAGAGCGAACACTTTGGTGCCGCGGCTTCTTTCGGTACCGTACTTGGTAACGGAATCAGCGCCGTTGCGCAGCACGTAAGGCACGCAAGCCAGGGTTTCTACGTTGTTTACGATGGTGGGGCATTCCCACAGACCCTTCACTGCCGGGAACGGAGGACGGGGACGGGGCATACCGCGCTGACCTTCGATGGAGTTGAGAAGTGCGGTTTCTTCACCGCAAACGAATGCACCTGCACCGAGACGGATGTGAGCGCGGAAGGAGAAGCCGGTGCCGAGGATGTTGTCACCCAAAAGACCGATTTCTTCTGCCTGCTCGATGGCGAGCTTCAGACGGTTTACAGCGATGGGATATTCAGCACGAACGTAGAAGTAACCGTTCTGTGCGCCGATAGCATAGCCCGCGATGGCCATACCTTCGATGACAGCCAAGGGGTTACCTTCGAGAATGGAACGGTCCATAAAGGCGCCGGGGTCACCCTCGTCACCGTTACAAACAACGTACTTTTCTCCATCGGGCTGATCGTAAGCAAACTGCCACTTTCTACCGGTGGGGAATCCGCCGCCGCCGCGTCCGCGAAGACCGGAATCCAGAACTTCTTTGATGACGTCGGCACGATCCATTTTCAGAGCACGAGCAAGACCCTTGAATGCGTCTGCACCCAGTGCTTCGTCAATGTTTTCGGGGTCAATGGAACCACAGCCGTGCAGAGCGACACGAACCTGCTTCTTGTAGAAGGTGATGTCTTCCTGCTTAGCAACCTTTTCCTTGGTTTCGGGATCAACGTAAAGCAATCTTTCGATGATCTCGCCGCCGATGAGGTCTTTTTCCACGATCTCTTCTACGTCTTCGAGAGAAACCAGACGATACAGAGTATCTTCGGGATAAATCTTAACGAAAGGTCCCTGAGAGCAGAAACCGAAGCAACCAACCTGGTTGACGGTCACGCGATCGGACAGACCCTTTTCCTGCACGAGCTTCTGGAATTTTGCAAGAATCTCTGCAGAGTTGGAGGACAGACAGCCGGTACCGCCGCAAAGCACAACGCTTCTCTTGCCGCTTTCGCCGGCGAATTTGCCGTTCAGGCAGGAAGCACATTTCGCTTGACGGGCTTCCAGTTCTTCAAACGATTTAATCTTACTCATGCGTTTGCACCTCCCTGAGCACGCAATTCCTCAATGATGCCGGGAATTGCTTTTACTTCAACCTTGGGATAAACCTTTCCGTTGATGGAAACTGCGGGTGCGATACCGCAAGCACCGATGCAACGGAGTGCGTCGATGGTGAACAAGCCGTCTTCGGTGGTTTCACCGGCGGCAATGCCCAAAATCTCAGAAAACTTATCGATTACCTGCTGAGCACCCTTGACGTAGCATGCGGTACCCAAACAAACACCGATAATGTATTTTCCCTTGGGTTTGAGAGAGAAGAAAGAATAGAACGTTACCACACCGTAGATCTCGGCAACACTCACACCGGTCTTCTCAGACACCAGTTCCTGAACTTCCAGCGGAATATAGCCGTATTCCTTCTGGATATCGCTCAGAATCATCATCAAGGGAGTTCTTTCTCCAGCATAGCGATCACAAATTTCAGTGATTTTTGCTACTGCCGCTTCGCTTAAATGAGCCATGAATCAATCCTCCTTTTGTTTTTTCGTGCCGCTGACGACACCGTCAAAACGGGGTCGCTGACACCGTAAAGATGATATGTACTCATACCTTATAAATTCTACCTTCTGGCAGGCAGAATGTCAAGGGTTATTTTTTAAAATTGAGTCGAAAAACCTTACAAAAATAACGAGTTTTGTCAATTTCGCAAAAATCGCGGAATCAGAAGCGGTTTCCTTTCCTCAAAAGCAGTCCGGCACCGACTCCGAAGAAGGCGACGGCGGCAATTCCGGCGCTGATGAGCACTGCCTCTTTCCGACGCGCCTCTTCTTCTTTCGAACGG
>JAZNNH010000056.1:0-3741 GCA_045580105.1 Eubacteriales bacterium
GGACTTGAGATCATGGAGGGCTTCGGACAGACCGAAACCACTCTTGCCATCGCCAATCTTGCAGGAATGGTACCCAAGATCGGCTCGATGGGTAAGCCATCTCCTCAGTTTGACATCGACGTTGTCGATCCCGACGGTAACAGCGTTGCCACCGGTGAAGTCGGCGAAATTGTCATTCACACCGACAAAGCAGTGCCTTGCGGTCTCTTCAAAGAGTATTATTTGGATGAAACCAAGACGCGTGATGCATGGCACGACGGACTTTATCACACAGGCGATACCGCTTGGTGCGATGAGGACGGCTATTTTTGGTACGTCAGCCGCGTGGACGACGTCATCAAATCCTCCGGCTACCGCATCGGACCGTTTGAAATCGAAAGCGTCATCATGGAATTACCGTACGTTGTTGAATGCGGGGTTTCCGCGGTTCCGGATGAAGTCAGAGGTCAAGTTGTTAAGGCAAGCATCGTTCTGACCAAGGGAACAGAAGGCACGGAAGAGCTGAAAAAAGAGATTCAAACCTACGTCAAGGAACATACCGCGCCTTACAAATATCCTCGTGTGGTTGTTTTCTGTGATGAACTGCCCAAAACCATCAGCGGAAAGATTCAGAGAAACAAGCTGTAATCGCGCAAAATGAGCGCATCATTTCTGCAAAAAAAACTTGACATTCCGCAAAAAAAGTGCTAAACTTGATTTGATTTTAAAGGCAAAGAGGAAGAGTGTATATTTTTTGACCCACAGAGAGATGGCGGTTGGTGCAAGCCATTGGGAACAGATCTTATATTTGTAGCTTCTGAGCCGAGAGGAAGAAACCGAAAGGGAGTAGAACTTCTCCGTGATTGCTGCGTTAATGCATAAGGATTGTTAGATCCTGAGTGGCAGTTTATCTGCAATTTGAGTGGTACCACGGGTGTTAATTTCACTCGTCTCAAAGAAAACACCTTTGGGACGAGTGGTTTTTTTGTCCCGGATATGGAGATTTGAATGGAACAGATCAAAGAGTTGGAATTTAAAATACAGGAGATGAGCGCGAGAATTCGCGAGCTGCGTGAGATCGAAAATCTCACTCCTGAAGAAATGGCGGTCAAGACCGGTGTTTCCGTTCAGGAATACGTGGATTGCGAAAACGGCAAGAGTGATTTGAACTTTGCGTTCATTTATCGCTGTGCACGAGCGCTCAACGTCAACGTAACGGATATTATCGAAGGTCACAGCCCGAAGCTGAAATCCTATACCATTACCAGAAGCGGTCAGGGACAGGAAATTTCCAATGCGCACGGTATGACCTACTACAACATGGCATATTCCTTCCAAAACCGTATTGCAGAGCCGCTGTTTGTGAAATGCCGCTACGATGAAAAAGCCCAGAATCGCGACATCGAACTGACCACACACTCCGGTCACGAATGTGACATCGTTTTAGAAGGAAATCTTTTGGTTCAGATCGGGGAACACAGAGAAATTCTCGGCCCCGGCGACAGCATTTATTTTAACAGCTCCGCTCCTCACGGAATGATCGCCGTCAACGGGTCGGACTGCTCGTTTTATGCGATCGTTTTGAACCCCACGGGGGAACCGATTCCCGAACTGGACGGCAAAAATAAGATCCTCACGACAAAAAAAGTCACAAAAGACGCCAAAGACCGCATTTACAGAAAGTATATTGACGTTACCGAGGATGAAAACGGCACGCCCACTTCTATCCAATTTAAAAACACAGAACAATTCAACTTTTCGTTTGATTTGATCGACATCCTTGCCGATCGCGAGCCGGATAAGCTTGCTATGCTTCATATTTCCAGAGATTTGGAAGAAAGAAGATTTACGTTTAAGGATCTCAAGCGTGGCTCTAACCAATGCGCTAATTACTTCAAATCCTTGGGCATCAAAAAAGGCGACCGCGTGATGCTGATTCTCAAGCGTCACTATCAGTTCTGGTTTGCGATGCTCGGTTTGAACAAACTGGGGGCGGTTGCCATTCCGGCACCCAATCAGCTCCTCCAGCACGATTTGGACTACCGTTTCGGTGCTGCCGGCGTTCGCGCCATCATTTGTACCGCAGACGGAGAAGTGTCCGATCACGTGGATCGCGCCGCTCAAAACCACCCTGAGCTTGAATTCAAATTGATGGTGAACGGCTCGAAAGAGGGCTGGAGAACCTTTGACGAGGAATATCCTCTCTACAGTTCTCATTTTGCCAGAACGGAAGACGCCGCTTGCGGTGACGACCTGCTTTTGATGTTCTTTACCTCCGGCACTTCGGGTTATCCGAAAATTGCGGCACACAATCATAAATATCCTCTGGGACATTTCCATACCGCAAAATATTGGCACGCGGTGGAACCCGACGGCTTGCATTTTACCATTTCCGATACCGGCTGGGCAAAGTCCATGTGGGGCAAACTCTACGGTCAGTGGCTCTGCGAAGCAGCCATTTTCGTCTACGACTTCGACCGTTTTGACGCTTCCCAAATCCTTCCGATGTTTGCCAAATATCAGATTACCACGTTCTGCGCACCCCCTACGATGCTCAGAATGATGATCAAGCAGGATATTTCCAAATACGATCTATCTTCGGTTCGTCATATGACGACCGCCGGCGAAGCACTCAACCCCGAGGTTTACCGCCAATTCGAAAAAGCAACCGGACTTCAGATCTTGGAGGGCTTCGGTCAGACCGAAAGCACGATGATCATCGGCAATATGATCGGCTCGCCTCATAAGATCGGCTCGATGGGTAAACCGGCTCCCATTTACAACGTAGAATTGATCGATTCGGACGGAAAGAGTGTTGCAACGGGTGAACCGGGTGAAGTTGTCATTAACCTTAAAGATGGCCATCCCTGCGGTCTTTACGTCGGATACTACAACGACGAAGATAAGACCCGCGAAGCCATTCGCGACGGATACTATCACACCGGTGACGTTGCTTGGCGTGATGAAGACGGCTTCTTCTGGTACGTCGGACGTGCCGATGACGTAATCAAGTCTTCCGGTTACCGCATCGGACCGTTTGAAATTGAAAGTGTCATCATGGAACTGCCTTACGTTTTGGAATGCGGTGTCTCCGCCGCTCCCGACGAAGTGCGCGGACAGATTGTCAAGGCAAGCATCGTTTTGACCAAGGGTACAACCCCTTCCGAAGAACTGAAAAAAGAAATTCAGAGTTACGTCAAAGAGCACACTGCGCCTTATAAATACCCCCGTCTTGTCGTCTTCCGTGACGAGCTGCCTAAGACGGTCAGCGGTAAGATCCAGAGAAACAAACTGTAAATTCTTTGCAAGTACTTAAAAAAGGAGAATTGCAAAATGAAATATCCCATTACCATTACCAAAACGCAAACCCCGAAACAAAAGCCGACGGATGAATCGAAACTCGGCTTCGGTAAAATTTTTACCGACCACATGTTTTTGATGGATTATGATGCCGAAAAGGGCTGGCACGATGCTCGCATTGTTCCGTTTGGCCCCATTGCATTGCATCCTGCATCCACCGTATTTCATTACGGCGTTGAAATTTTCGAGGGTATGAAAGCATATCGCACCGCCGGCGGTCAAATTTCAATGTTCCGTCCCATGGAAAACGTAAAGAGAATGAATCAGAGTGCAGAGCGTCTCTGTCTGCCTGAGCTGGACGAAGAAGGTTGTCTTGAAATTCTGAAAACCTTTGTGGAACTCGAAAAGGATTGGGTTCCTCACGCAGAAGGAACCAGTCTTTACATCCGTCCCTTTATGTAC
>JAZNNH010000057.1:0-11217 GCA_045580105.1 Eubacteriales bacterium
CCCAAAGCTCGCCCCAACCAAAGGGGAACAGAAATTCGAAGTCGGTCGTGGCTTTGGAATAGAAGCACAGTTCGTCCTGACCGTGATCGCGCAGGCGAAGATTTTCGGTCGAGATGCCCAGATCCAACAGAAATTTTTCGCAATAGCTTCTCCAATATTGGAACCAATCCAAATCCGTTCCGGGTTTGCAGAAGAACTCCAGTTCCATCTGTTCAAATTCACGGATACGGAAAATGAAGTTGCCGGGGGTGATTTCATTTCGGAAGGATTTTCCGATCTGACCGACGCCGAACGGGATTTTTTTACGGGTGGTGCGCTGGATGTGCTTGAAGTTTACAAAAATGCCCTGCGCCGTTTCGGGACGAAGAAACAGTTCCGAAGAAGAATCCTCCGTGACCCCCTGAAAGGTTTTGAACATCAAATTGAATTTACGGATGTCGGTAAAATCGGCAGAACCGCAAGACGGACAGGAAATGTGATTTTCACGGATGAACTCTGCCAAGCGATTGTTGTCCCAGCCGTTGGGGTTGATATCCAGATTGTTTTCGGCAATATAATCTTCCACCAATTTATCGGCTCTGTGACGAGTCTTACAAACCTTACAGTCCATCAAAGGATCGGAAAATCCGCCGACGTGGCCGGTTGCCACCCAAGTCTGGGGGTTCATCAAAATGGCGCTGTCAAGACCTACGTTATAAGGGCTTTCCTGCACGAATTTTTTCCACCAAGCGCGTTTGACGTTGTTTTTCAGTTCCACGCCCAAAGGGCCGTAATCCCAAGAGTTGGCAAGTCCGCCGTAAATTTCACTTCCGGGATAGACAAAACCCCTGCCCTTGCAAAGAGAGACGATTTTGTCCATGGTTTTTTCTGTATTTTTCATGTTATCCTCACTTTCTTTCCTGACTGGAGGTCAGGTGAAACGTTACTGACTTTTTATTATACGCTATTTTTGTAAATTGTCAATTTCCCCGCCCTCATCCGATTTCCTCTTTCGGGTTGAGGACATTTCTCTTTGTGCCAAGACAAGACCGCGGTAAATGCCGTCTTCTTTCGCAACCAGTTCATCGTGCGTTCCCACTTCGGCGACCGTCTTCTGATCCAAAACCAAAATTTTGGTTGCGTTTCGCAGGGTGGAAAGACGATGCGCGATGGCAATGGTCGTGCGGTTTTTACAAAGTGCCTTGAGCGCATCCTGAACGAGCTTTTCCGTTTCCGTATCCAGCGCACTGGTGGCTTCATCGAGAATCAAAATCTTCGGGTCGTGCAAAATGGCACGGGCGATGGCAATTCTCTGACGCTCTCCGCCGGAAAGCGTATATCCCTTTTCCCCGACCAAGGTATCGTATCCGTCGGGAAGCTTCATAATGAAGGAATGCGCACCGGCAAGGCGAGCGGCTTCCATCACCTCTTCAAAGCTTGCCTGCGGTTTGGCATATGCCAAATTTTCATAGACCGTTCCGGCAAACAGAAACGTTTCCTGCAACACGACGCCGATCTGCGAACGAAGAGAGTGCTGCGTGATATCGCGAACGTCAACCCCGTCGATGGTGATCGATCCGCGATCCACGTCATACAGACGCATCACAAGGTTGATGAGCGTGCTTTTTCCGACGCCGCTTCGTCCCACGATTCCCAGCATTTCGCCGGGGGAAACGGAAACCGAAACGTTTTCAAGCACGTTTTCATTTTCATCGTATCCGAACCAAACTCCGTTCAGTTCCACCTTGCCTTGAATCGCAAGATCGCGCGCACCCTTTCGATCCGCAACGTCCGGCTCTTCCTCAATGACCTCAAACACTTTTGCAATGGCGGTCAGAGCGCGCTGGATCATACGGGGGAAGGTTGCCATCGAGCGCATCGGCGTATAAATCAGACTGACAAACGAAGAGAACATCGTAAGCTGTCCGATCGTCATATTTTCTTTTAAAATTTGGTTGCCCGCGAAATATAGCAAAATGAAGTTGCCCACTTGAATCAAAAAGTGTGCATACGGAACGACCTTTGCCCAAGCAATTTCGTTTCGATAGGAAATGTCCCTTTGGACTCGGATCGCCTTTTCATATTTTTCAATCTCGTTTTTTTCCGTTCCGAAGACCTTAACCACACGAACGCCTTGAAAGATGTCGTGCAACACGGTATTTGCCTTGGAATTTTCCACCCATTGGCGCCGATAAAGCTTGTGGTTGCGATGCCAAATAAAGCGGAACAGGAGCGCAACAAAGGGGGTGGGAATGAGAATGAGAATCGCCATTTTCCAAGAATAGGCGAAAAGCAGAATCGAAACCAGAACGATCACGATGACCTGCTCGAGAAGATTGGGAAACTGGTTGGTTAAAAACTGGCTGATGACGTTGGTATCGGTGGAAACACGGTTGATCAGATCGCCGGCGGTATGGCGCGAAATGCCGGCAACGGAAAGATGCTGAATCTTATCATAGATCTGCCGGCGCAATTCCACAACGGTGCGATTGCTGACTTTCGACAAAATGACGTTGCGGAGAACGGAAAACAGAACCACTAAAATGCGAATGGCTGCCATCGATCCCACCACAAGCAAAACGGAAGAAAAGGAATTGAGAACCGTTTCGGGGCTTTCTGTCATCAAATATTCATCCACAAATTTTCCTTGAATGACGGGAAGCAAAACGTCAAGGGCGCTGGTGAAAAAGAAAAGCAACATCGAAAACACAACCCAGCCCAGCTGAGGCCGAACCAGTTGATACATCTTTTTGACGGAGCTTTTTTTATCTTCGCAGTGCATACAGCGGTCACTGCCTTTTTCGATGGGTCTGAGGCATTTGGGACACTGTGTCATCCGATACGTAAAGGTTGCGTCACAAGGGGAAAGAACGCCGTCGACAATCTCCTTGAGGATGCGGACCAGCTGCGAAATATTTTCTTTTTCCGAGGAAAAGGCGCGACAAAATTCCATCCATTCACCGTCATAGCAGATCTCACAGACCGCGGTGCCGGAAAAAGAACGAAACGCGGCATTTTGGATTTTTTCGAACGAAAACGAGACAAGATTTTTGCCGTCACGCGATGCGCGGTAAAGCGCGTGAGTGCCGAACACGACAACCTCTCGGCAAACACGGCCCTCTCGATTCAAATTGACGGGAAAGGAGAACACAACCGCATCTTCTTTTTCGATCTGAGCAATCAAAGGGGCGATGGTTTCTTCAAACGTTTGTTTGTTTTCCAAAACGATTCTCCTTAACTTACAGATAAAGTTCGATTTTAGAATGGCTTTTTTTGTCCATTCCGGAAACGCTTTCAATTTCATAACGACAGCCGTCGTGATCGACCACAAAAAGGCGGTCTTCCCCGGCGTGGATCAAGCTTCGGTGGGTATCCTTGACTGTGAAGGATAAGAAGCCGTGATCCGTTTCACAATCCCAAAAGGTGGAACCGTAACGCTCCACAAGCTTTTTGATTTTCAAAATTTTGGGCGCAAAGTATTTTTTCTTCAACTCATCCTCAAGGATGCGGACCACATCTTCGGAAAAATCGGAAAGAGATCGGATCATTCCCACCTCTTCTTTTTCTTCGTTTTGAACGCAAATATATTCCTTTTCGGTTTCGAACGGAAACGCAAGGGATAAAAACACTCTGCCCTCAAACGATGCTTCCGGAACCTTTCCCATCAAAAGACCGGTAGGCGAAAGAAAAAACGTAGCGTTCGTTCCGTTCAACGGCAACGCACCGGCAATTTTTTCCAAACCCTGAATCATATTCTTCTCCTATTCCTCGATGCCGATGGTGCGCATGGCTTCCATCTGCAAGCGATACAGTTTCCGATAAACGCCGTCCTTCACGGCAAGAAGTTCTTCCGCGGTTCCCTCTTCCACCACTTTTCCGTCTTCGATCACAATCAGAAAGTCGGCAGAGCGAAGCGTGGAAAGACGGTGCGCAATGGTGATGGTGGTACGATTTCGGGTCAGTTCCTCGAGCGCCGATTGAATCTTGCGCTCTGTCTTCGTATCCATCGCAGCGGTAGCTTCGTCCAAAATGAGGATGGGCGGATTTTTCAAAATGGCTCGGGCAATCGAGATCCGTTGTTTTTCGCCGCCGGAAAGCATTTTTTGATCCAATCCGACAAAGGTTTCATATCCTTCCGGAAACGACATAATAAAGTCGTGACAGCCCGCAGCCCGAGCGGCGCGGATGACGTCATCCCGAGACGCCTGCGGATTGGCGTAGCGGATATTATCCAGCAGCGTTCCGCGGAAAAGATACGTTTCCTGCGATACGATGGCAACGCTGTCGCGCAAGGTGCGAAAGCTCAAATCGCGAAGATCGACGTCATCGATTTTAATACACCCGCTCGAAACGTCGTAAAGACGGGTCAGAAGATTTGCCAAGGTGCTCTTTCCCGCACCCGTACGCCCGACGATGCCGACCGTTTTGCCTGCCGGCACGGTGAACGTGACGTCTTGAATGGTCTTTTTGCCCGGCGCATAGGAAAAATTGACGTGGGAAAATTCCACCTTGCCGGAAACCTTGGCCGGCGTGATCGCATTTTCTTTTTCCTGCACCTCCGGCTCGGTTTCCATAATCTCAAACAAGCGGCGCAGAGCATTTAAGGAATTGGCGAACTGACTGAAGAAATGAGCAAAGAAATTCAGCGGCGCATAGAGCATTGCAAGATAACTGATAAACAAGCTCAGCTCTCCGTAGCTGATGCCGCTTCCCGGTAAAACCCCTTCGGAAAGCACCAAGTAGCCGCCGACACCCCAAATCAAATAGGTGGTCAGGCGCATCGCCAAATTCAACAGGGGGAAAATGGTGTGGTTCTTGACACTGATGGTCAGATTGGACGCGGCAAGAATACTGCTTTTTTGATGGAAGCGCGCAATTTCCGTTTCCTCTCGGGAAAACGCTTTCACGATGCGCATTCCGCCCAAAACGTCCGAAAGAACGGATTGGAAACGGGATCGATGGGTATGATTTTCCGCGTGCAGGCGGCGGAACATTTTCAAAACCGCCCAATAAGCAAAGAACACAAACGGGACGGGGATCAAAATCAAAAGAGTCAGAGTGGGATTGGTACAGAACATCACCACCATAATTCCGAGCATCTGAAGTGCATTGGTCAGAAAATACGGCACACCGTCGCAGAAAAACCAATACAGCGTTTCGGCATCCGAATTGACCTGCGTGATCAAACGTCCCGTATGACGGGAGGTAAAAAACGAATAAGACAGCCGTTCAAAGGAAGAAAAAATGGTATTTTTCAAATCGTAGGACACGAAAGAAGCAACCTTAGCGCCCACAAAACCGTTGAACATTTTGATCACAGCCCCCAAAAGATCGGCGGCGGCTACACAAAAGACCAAAAAGGCAATCTGTCCGTACAAGGAGCTGCCGGGGGTGAGCACTTCATCATAAAGAACTTTGCTGTTCAAATACGGGGTAACGACGCTGACAACGCCCGAAAGCAAAACGGTCAAAAAGATCATTGCCATTTGCAGGCGGTAGCGGAAGAAAAAGGGCAAAATCTTTCTCAGTAAACTTTTTTTGCCCGGACATTTGCGGCAAACTTTGTGATGCGGGTCCTGATAGGGTGTGCCGCAATGAGGGCAGGTGGGTCGCTCATGGACGTCTTTTACCGGCTCTTGTCCCTCTTTCAAAAACAAATTGACCCCGTCGGTCAGGCGATAGACTTGAGCGCGAACGGCATTGGTGGCAAAAAAGAGAACCTGCTCGACGCCGTTTTTCAGTTTGACCACGACTCGCAGAACGGAAATCTGCTCCTCTGCTTTGATCTCTTCCACCTCTTCCAAGGGAAAATAAGAGTAGTCAATCTGACGGAAGACCTGCTCGGATTTGGCAAGCGACAAAAAAGATGCGCCTTCTCTCTTTTTCAGATCGAAAGAACAGGAAAGCACCGCGATCCCCTCCCGCGTGAACGCAGTGTAGGTATCACAGTAAAACTGTTCTTTTCCCATATCTGTCTTTATGAGAAGCAGCGCATCGTCTGTTTGGACGCCTTTTTTCAAAAAGGATTGTTTTACTTCTTGAGGAATTTTCATCATCACAATTACCCTCTCAAATCTTACCCCCATCATACCACAAAAGATGCGATATAGCAAGGCGTTTTGACAAAAACATTTTTCTCTTTGCTTGCAATATAAGCAAAAATAAAGTATGATAAAACAAGAAAAAGAAATAAATTCCCCTTTTACCAAAAATACAAAGTTGCATTTTTCTTTGCTTTGCTTATACTGAAAGTAAAAGCGATAAAAGCGAGGGGTTTATTTGAAACTGGTTCGAAGCGGAAACAATGCCTTAAGAATCTCATTGACGCAGGAAGATCTGGAGCATTTTCAGGTGGACGTCAATGATTTTGATTACGATCTGCCGAAAGGAAAAAAGATCATTTGCGAACTGTTTGACAGGGCAAAAAAAGAAACGGGATTCGACGCGCAAAAAGAACGTGTTTACATACAGCTGTATCCCAAATGCGACGGAGGGTGCGAGCTGTTTATCATCAAGCTGGAAGAAGATCGCGACTGCTTTCTCTTTCACTCTTTCGACGCCTTTTATCCGGCGTGGAATCTGTTTGAAGATCAAGACGCGATCACCTGCTACCGATTCAACAACGAGGACCGTTTTTTGATTTTTTCTCCGTCGGTTCAAACACCGCCCACCATCACCGAATACGGCGAACGCCTGAAACGAACCCCATCCCATACTTATCTTCGGGCGCATTGCCGAAAACTATAAAAAAGGATCATAATATGACGTACCAAGAAAAAGAAGCATCCTTGGAAAAAATCAAAAACGAAGTGCTGAAATGCGACAAATGCGCGCTGTGCCACACACGCAAAAACGTTGTTTTTGCAAGAGGAAGTGCCGCTTCCCCGCTTCTCTTCGTAGGAGAAGCACCGGGGGAACAAGAGGATCTGCAAGGCGCGCCGTTCGTAGGAAAAGCCGGTCAACTGTTGGATGAATATCTTACTTTTTGCGGATTTGAAGAGGAAGACTACTACATCACGAATATCTTAAAGTGTCGCCCTCCCCACAATCGCGATCCCCAAGAAGAGGAGGAAGACGCTTGTCTTCCCTATTTGCGCGCGCAAGTAAAAGCCCTCTCTCCCCGCATTTTGGTGTGTCTTGGAAGAATTGCCGCCAAGCGAATCATCTCTCCCGATTTTCGGATTACCCGCGATCACGGCAAGTGGTTTGAGCAAGGTCAAATGAAAATTATGGCAACCTTCCACCCTTCCGCTCTCCTGCGCGATCCGAGCAAAAAAGAAGAGACGCTGAACGATTTTAAAGCAATTTTAGAAGAATTTAACAAAGTATCGCAAAAATGTGACTGCTAAAAAAAATAGCCAGTCATATTTTATTTTCCCCGACAAACAATAGTAACGTAAAGGAGGATATTATGAAAAAATGGATCTGTTTTACGGTAGCAATCATTTTCATGTCAATCTCTTCCTTTGCACAGGCACAAAACAAAAGCAATTGGTATTTCTCGTCGAAAAACCGAAATGACCGTCCCTCTCTTCCGTCTGTTTCCAACCAATCCGTCAAAGGAATCGGAAAAGAAGAAAAAGTCTTATATCTGACCTTTGACGCGGGATATGAAAACGGAAACGTGGAAAAGACCGTACAAATTCTCAAAGAAAACGACGTGAAGGGCGCTTTTTTCGTATTGAAGCATTTTGTTCAGGCAAACCCTGATTTATGCCGTACGATCAAAGAAAACGGAAATATGATCTGCAATCACACCTCTTCACACGCCTGCCTTCCCAATTTAAGCAAGGAACAAATCAAAAACGAAATTTTGGGGCTGGAATCCTACGTTCGCGAAACGATGGGCATTGAGATGGATCGCTATTTCCGTCCACCGGAGGGAGCTTATTCGGAATCGTCGCTGGCGGCGGTGGAAGAGATCGGATACAAGACCGTATTTTGGAGTTTGGCATGGGCAGATTGGGACAACAACAATCAGAAAAGTCCCGAATACGCCATGGAAAAGCTTTTGACAAGAGTTCACGACGGTGCTGTGATCTTGCTTCATCCCACCTCTGAAACCAACTGTAAAATTCTGCCGGAATTTATTCGGACGATGAAACAGAAGGGATACCGATTCGCGACACTGGAGGAATTATGGGACGCATAACAAAAAACGTGTTCCTATCTTTGCTGGCGCTTCTTTTCTTCGGCAGCGTAATTTCCCACCCTCTTTCCGCCGATGCTTCGGTTTACCGAAAAAGCGAAACGGAGGAAAAGAAGATCGCTTTGACCTTTGACGACGGACCCAGCAAACGCAATACGGAAGAAATTCTTTCGATTCTGGATGAATTCGGCATCAAAGCGACGTTTTTTGTGATCGGAGAAAATGCAAAAGCCGATCCGGAGCGGATTTTAAGCATTCACAACGCAGGACACGAGCTTGGAAATCACACCTACACGCACGCTTATATCAGCAAAATTTCTCACGACGCTTTGCTGGAAGAAATCCAAAAAACGGAAGCGGTGCTGCAGGAGATTACAGGACAAAAGCCGACGATTTTCCGACCGCCGGGAGGGTATTACAACGACAGCTCCATTGCGGTGCTTAAAGATTTGGGATATAAAAGCATTCTCTGGTCTTTGGACACCCGTGACTGGAGCATGCCCAAATCCGAAACGATCGTTTCCAAGGTGGAAGGAAGAACCCAGTGCGGCGACATTATTCTCTTTCACGATTTGGAGGATAAACGTCTTCCCACGCCAACGGCACTGCGCACCATCATTCCGAATCTCATCAAAGAAGGATATGAATTTGTTACCGTATCGGAATTATTAGAACAAGAGGCAAGATAATTGCCTCTTTTCTTTTTTGATAAAACGATTGACGAAAACTTGTGCATTCGGTATAATAAAGGTACTATAACAAAAGGGTATTTTTATGGATCAGACAAAACTTTCCATCGTAAAAATAGAAATTGACTCGTTTAAAAAAATCAGAAATCTTACGATTGAGCCGGAAGAAGGTGCCAACCTCTTTTTCGGCTCCTTTCGCAGCGGTAAAACCAGTCTTTGCGAATTCATTCAGTTCGCGCTGTACGGGGCAGATTCCGTTTCCCTTGCCAGAGATAATGCGGAAGATGCGCTCGGCCGAATTTTCTTTTCCGACAGTGACCGTCAATACCTCATCGAACGCAGTTTGATCGCGGGAAAAGAGATCTGTAATTTTGTCATGTTACCGGAGAAAAAACGCGTGGAAACTGAGCTTTCTCCCGGCGAATATTTAACGGGAATGGACTGGGATTCGTTTGACCTGATCACCTATTTTAAGCAAGCGCGCTACGAAACCCCCATTTTCAAACCGAAGTTTTCTTTTTTGAAGCAGATTTCTTCCTTTCACGAAGAAACCCAGACCATCTATCAAGACGAGGTGCTTTGGAAAGAAAAGAAAGACGCATTTCGAAATCATGAAAAAAGCGGATTGCTGGACCGCCTGATGGAAGAACAGGAACGCTTGCAAAAAGAAATTTTGGAGCGCCCCGACTGGGAAGCCGAAGCGGAAAAATGCACCCAATCCATCGCTGAGATCGTCGCAAAACTGGATGAAAACGATCGAAGAAGCGTTCTTTTAAAGGCGGACATGGCTTCCTTTTCCGACGATTTGAAGCTCAGCCGCAACAAAGAAAATGCGCAGGATCTGCATCGCCGCTTGCAAGCAAAAGAAAAGCAGTGTCGAATTTTGGCATTCAACGTAACCAAAAAGATCGGTCTGCTGACGGAAGAAGAGCTGGACGATATGAAAAGCGACTACAATCGCTTAAGTCTTGCGGAAACGGCCTTGGCGGAAGCAAGGACGGCTCTTTCCTCTGCGGAAGAAAATTTGGTCTTCCACAAAAAACTCTTTTCCGAACACGACAACAAAGAACACTACGAAGCCGAGCGCGCACGCATTTTGCAAAACAAGCGAAACCGCTTGATCGTGATGCTTTTGGGGATCGTGTTTATGGCAGCCGGTGCAAGTCTTTATTTCGTTTTGCATTTTCTTAACTACAAGCTGATTACCTCGCTTGCCCTGTCCGGCGCCGTACTGCTTTTGGGGGTGGCACTGGAATTTGTTTCCACCGTCTTTAGCGGAACCATCAAAAAGATTTTAGCGGAAAACGACAAAGCAAGCTTGTCTGATTTTTACGAATACTACGACCGTCTTTGTGCTCACGACAAAACCACTCAGGTTTATTTGGATCAGGTGGAGCACCTTGCCGAAAACTGCAAAATGAAGTCCGATGCGAAGGAAGTCATCGTTTCCCTAATTTTTGAAAAAATTTCTTCTTTGGGATACAAAGAAAGCGACGGTGATTTGGTTGCCATCTGTGATCAGATCATTGAAGCCAACGATTCCCTTTATGACCTCAAGCACGAAATTGCCGAAGACGGGGCACAATATCGCGCACTGTTATCGGAAGACGTGGAAAACGAAACGCTGGAAGTCAGCCCCGAATTTGCTGCCTTGCAAAAGGAACTGGCCTTCCTTTCCGTTCAAAACGATTCTCTTTACAAGAAAAAAACCTTGCTTTCCTCCCGTCTGCAGGAAGCAAACGGTCACCTCTACAAAAGCGAAGAAGAAAACATGGAAGCGCTTTCCCGCGTGCAGGAGCAGATTGAAGTTCAAATCCGCGAATTTGAAGCGACCGAACTCAACTACACCCTCGCTTTGGCAAGAAAAGAGCGCTTTGAAAACGATTTGAAGGAAACCCTGACCCGATCCATCAACCAAAAGATTTCCTTTGTCCTCAACGAAGGCGAATCGTTCCTGTTTGACGAAAATTTCGAGCTTTGCTTCCGTGACCGTGATTCGGTTCTGCCTTTGATTGCCGCCGGCGGCGGTGTCGTTTCCGAAATGGGTCTTTTGGCGTTTCGTTTAAGTCTTGCCGAGCTGCTCGGCAAAACGGGACTGCCGATGATCTTTGACGATTCCTTTTCCATGCTTTCTATGGATGCGGCAGAAAAACTGTATCAAGTTCTGCAACGTGCTTGCTCCCAATTCTTTATCACAAGTTCTTCCGAAGATTTTCTGGGACTTTGCAAGTCGAGCGCGAAAGCGTTCCTGCTTTGATGGAACCGCTTCTGTTATCCTCCCCCACGCTTTCCTTAAAGGGAGTGGGCGAGAAAAAATCGGCGGCTTTCAAAAAAGCCGGCATCCACACCGTTCAAGATTTGCTCCTGTGGTTTCCCCGTCATTACAAAAGCGGAAAAATC
>JAZNNH010000058.1:0-23389 GCA_045580105.1 Eubacteriales bacterium
GAAAGAGAGAAAGGAATTCCGAAGGAATTTCTTCTGGAAAGAGTAGAGGCAGCGCTTCTTACCGGTTACAAAAAGGAAAACAACAACGAGTCAAACGTGCGTGTTGCCATTGATCCCGTGAAACGCACGGTGAAAATGTACCGTCAGATGACCGTTGTGGAAGAGGTGCAGGATCCTACTTGCGAATTGGATCTGGAAACGGCGAGAAAGAAATCCAAGCGTGCCAAGATCGGCGACGTGCAGGAATATGAATTCAAGCCGAAGAATTTCGGCCGCATTCCCGCGCAGAACGCAAAGCAGGTCATCGTGCAGGGAATCCGCGAAGCAGAGCGCGCCAGATTGATCGAAGAATATGAAAAGAAAACCGAAGGTATCATCACCGGTACCGTCGTGATCATCGAACGCTTGACCGGCAACGTAATTTTGGAATTTGAAAATACGCAGGCAACCCTGTTGAAAGCAGAACAGCTTCCCACCGACCGCTTCAAGGTGGGTGACCACGTGAAGGTGTACGTGTGCGAAGTCAAGAAAGAAACCCGCAATCCCATCATCGTTCTTTCTCGTACCCATCCCAATTTCATCAAGCGTCTGTTTGAAACCGAAGTGCCCGAAATTCAGGACGGCACCGTTATCATTCACGGCATTGCAAGAGAAGCAGGAAGCCGCACCAAGGTGGCTGTTTATTCCCGCGATGAAAACGTGGATCCCATCGGAAGCTGTATCGGCTTAAAGGGCATGAGAAAAGCCAACATCCTGCATCAGGTTGCAGGGGAGAAGATCGATCTGATCAAGTACAGCGAAGATCCGGCAGAGTTCATTGCCGCAAGCTTGGCGCCCGCTACTGTTTTGTCGGTGGACGTTTATGAGGACAAGACCTGCCAGGTGGAAGTGGCTGCCGATCAGCTTTCTCTTGCCATCGGCAAAGAAGGACAGAACGTGCGTCTTGCGGCGAAGATCACTGGCTACAAGATCGACATCAAGGCATAAACATGACAGTGAAAAAAGTGCCGTTGCGCCGCTGTGCCGGTTGCAATGAGCAAAAAAGCAAAAAAGAATTCGTTCGTGTGGTGAGAACCCCGTCGGGCGAGATCGTTCTGGACGATACCGGAAAAGCAAACGGAAGGGGTGTGTATCTGTGCCCCAAAAAATCCTGTCTGCAAAAAGCAAGAAAAGCAAAACGTCTGGAACGCAATCTGGACACCGCCATTCCGGAAGAGATCTGGAGTGCGCTGGAGGAGAAGATCGAAGGATGACAGGAGAAAAAATCGCCGGAGCACTGGGTCTTTGCCGCCGAGCGGGAAAGATCGTGGTGGGAGCTTATCTGACCAAAGAAGAGATCCGAAAAGGAAAAGCTGCCATCGTGCTGCTCGCTTGCGATGCCGGCGCCGATGCGGAAAAGAAGCTTTCGGGCTTGGCATCCGGAAAAGGGATCGAAGTTCGCCGGATTGGGCTTTCCAAAGCGCGATTGGCACAGGCGGTTGGAAAACGGGGAGAGGCCGTTTGCGTGGCAATACCCCGGGAGTTTTTGAATTTAGTTTTGGCTTCGATTTGAGGCCGTTTGGAGGGATTTTATGGCAGAAACAGTAAAAATCAATCAACTTGCAAAGGACCTGGAAATCAAATCCAAAGATTTGATTTCGGTGTTTGCCGATCTGGGAATGACCAAGCAGACCGGTGGAACGCTGGAAATGGACGAGGTCAGCTTTGTTTTGCAACGATTGATGGACCGCTTCGTCGTTGAGGATATCAACGGCTATATTGACGGAAAATATCAAGTAAAGGAAACGGCTCAGGAAATCGCAGAACGCGAAGCCGCTGCTGCCGCCAAGGCCGCTGCGGAAAAAGCTGCCGCGGAAAAGGCCGCTGCCGAAAAGGCCGCCGCCGAAAAGGCCGCTGCGGAAAAAGCCGCCGCTGAAAAGGCCGCTGCGGAAAAAGCCGCTGCCGAAAAGGCCGCTGCCAAAGCCGCTGCGGAAAAAGCTGCCGCCGAAAAAGCCGCTGCGGAAAAAGCCGCTGCCAAGCGTGCGGCTGAAGCCGAAAAAGCCGCTGCCGAAAAGAAGAAACAGCAGATGACCGACCGTTTTGCTGCCGCTCGCCCCGGTCAAGGCGAGAAGAAGGAAAAGAAACGGGAAGAAAAGGGTGACAGACGCGCTCCCTCCGCGAATGCTGCCCCTGTCTTTGACGGACCCAAAACGGAATTTGTTGCGAAGAAAAAAGAAACTCGTATCATTGATACGAAAATTGTGGATATCGACCTTTCCAAGTACGACGAGAAGAATTACGAATTCGGTAACGATCAGAACCGTCGCCGCATGACGCCTCGTCGCCCCCGTCGTCCCGACAAGAAGAAGCGCAGTCCGGAAAACGTAGTGAGAGCAACCATTCCGACTCACATTTTCCTGCCGGAAACCATTGTGGTGTCCGATCTTGCGAAAGAACTTCGCGTCACTACGGCTGAAGTGATGAAAAAACTGATGCTGATGGGCGCTATGGCGACTGCCAACCAAAGCATCGACTTTGACACGGCCGCTCTGGTGGCAGATGAATTCGGTTCGGAAGCCGAGCCCCTGAAGGTCGTAACGATCGAAGAAAAACTGATTGACGAACACACCGACGAAGCGGAGGATTTGGAAAACCGCAGCCCCGTTGTCGTTGTTATGGGACACGTTGACCACGGTAAGACCTCCATTTTGGACGCCATCCGTCACGCCAACGTGCAAGCCGGGGAAGCCGGCGGTATTACCCAGCACATCGGTGCTTATCGCATTGAAGTGGAGGGTAAACCCATTACGTTTTTGGATACACCCGGTCACGCCGCCTTTACGGCAATGCGTGCGCGCGGTGCGCAGTTGTCGGACATCGCCGTTCTGGTGGTGGCTGCCGACGACGGTATCATGCCTCAGACTGTGGAAGCCATTAACCACGCAAAAGCTGCCGGTGTTTCGATCATCGTTGCCATCAACAAGATGGACAAACCCGGTGCCAACCCCGATTCCATTAAGCAGGAATTGACCAAATACGATCTGGTTCCCGAAGAGTGGGGCGGTGACGTCATTTGCGTACCCGTTTCCGCTTTGACCAAAAAGGGAATTCCGGAGCTTCTCGAAAACATTCTTCTGGTTGCCGAAATGGCAGACCTGAAGGCAAACCCCAACCGCGAAGCGCGCGGTGCTGTCATTGAAGCCAAACTCGACAAGGGCAGAGGCCCTGTTGCTACGGTGCTCGTACAAAACGGTACGCTGCACGTTGGTGACGTCATCATTGCCGGCGGTGCCGTCGGTAGAGTGCGTGCCATGACCGATGACCGCGGAAGAAACGTGAAAACCGCAGGCCCCAGTGTCCCCGTTGAGATCTTGGGTCTGGATCAGGTTCCCGGCGCAGGTGATATTTTCAATGCCGTCAAAGATGAAAAGATGGCAAGAGAACTGGCCGATCAGAGAAAAGATCAGCAAAAAGAGGAAGAATTCCGCGCCAACGCCAAGGTTAGTCTCGAGGATTTCTTCAGCCAGATGAGCCAAGGCGTGCAGAGCTTGAATATCATCGTCAAAGCAGACGTGCAGGGTAGTGCCGAAGCCGTGAAAGCGTCCTTGGAAAAACTTTCTTGCGAGGAAGTCAAGGTCAAGGTGATTCACAACGCGGTCGGTGGTATTACCGAAAACGACGTGATGCTCGCCGCCGCTTCCAACGCCATCATCGTCGGATTTAACGTGCGTCCCGATCGCGGTGCAACGGAAAGCGCGGCTCAGAACAAGGTAGATATCCGTACTTACCGCATCATCTATGAGTGTCTGGAAGAAATTGAAAAAGCCATGAAGGGTATGCTTGCCCCCACCTTCAAGGAAAACGTTTTGGGTCAGGCAGAAGTGCGTCAGACCATCCGTGTACCCGGTGTCGGTGTGATTGCGGGCTCTTACGTGCTCGATGGCAAGATCGCCCGCAATGCGATGATTCGCGTTCTGCGTGATTCCGTGGTGATCTTTGAAGACAAGATTTCTTCTCTCAAGAGATTCAAAGATGACGCCAAGGAAGTGGCGCAAGGATACGAGTGCGGTATCGGACTGGAGAAATTCAACGACATTCACGTCGGCGACGTTCTCGAGGCCTACGTGATGGAAGAGATCAAGGATTGATCGACTGAAAGGATTGTATGAATCATAGACAGGAACGAATCAACGATTCGGTTGCCCAAGCACTGGGCGAGGTGATCCGCAACGTAAAAGATCCCAGAGTGGCAGAGGCGTTTGTAACCGTCAATGCAGCTCGGGTGACACCCGATTTGAAATTTGCCAAAATTTATTTCGGCACCATCACGGGTGACCCCGAAAAAGTGAAAGAGGGTCTTGAGCGCGCCACCGGCTTTTTACGCTCCGGTCTTGCGGCAAAACTCAATTTAAGACAAACCCCGGAACTGACCTTTATACACGACCGCTCTGCGGAGCACGGTGCTCATATTGCACAAGTGCTGAAGGATTTGAATGTGGATGGAAAAAACAACGAATTGGAATGACCTTTTATCAGCCCTAAAGGACCCGATCTTCGACCGGGTCCTTGTGGTATGTCACGCATCTCCCGACGGAGATGCGGCGGGCTCTGCGTTTTCGCTGGCTTATGCTTTGCGCAAAATGGGAAGAGAAGCTCGGGTTTTTTGTCCCGATCCGTTCGGGGAACGCTTTTCCTATTTAACGCAGGAAGAGAGCGAACTGAAAGCGTTTGAACCGAAGAAAATTGTCACCGTGGACGTGGCTTCTGCGTCGATGCTCGGCTCGGCTTTGAATGCCGCGTCGATCGACGTTGTCATCGACCACCACAAAATCAGTACCCTCGAAGCACCGATCAAATTTGTCGACCCCACAGCTGCCAGTTGCGGAGAGATCCTCGTTTCGCTGCTTCAGGATCTGGGCGTCGAGTTTGATGCCTATCTTGCCAAGGCACTGTATACGGCAGTGGCAACGGATACGGGATGCTTCCGCTATTCCAATACGACACAGCGAACCTATCTTGCTGCGGCATATTTATCGCGCTTTGCCACGCAGGATGATTTTTACCAAATCAACAAACAGATGTTTGAAACCAAAAGTCGCACGCAGCTTTCCCTGGAGGCAGATGCCGCCAATCGCGTGCAATTTGCCGCCGACGGCAGGATTGCTTATCTTGCCGTATCGCTGGAGGCGCAAGCAAAATTGGGCGTTTCATATCAGGACCTGGATACGGTTATCAACGTCATCCGTCAGGTGCAAGGGGTCGAGGTTGCAATCGTGGCAAAAGAGCGCGAGAGCGGCGTTTTCAAGGTGTCGGTTCGCAGTGAAAAGAACTTCGATGCTTCGACGTTTTGTGCTCTGTTCGGAGGCGGCGGTCACGCCGCGGCGGCGGGCTGCACCTTGACCGGAACGCAAGACGAGGTGCTTTCTGCTCTTTTGAAGCAGGCGGAGGAAAGAATCTCTTGAATCACGGTGTTTTAAACGTTTATAAGGAAAAAGGGTTTACCTCCCACGACGTGGTTGCCAAAATCAGAGGACTTCTGGGCACCAAGAAAGTGGGGCATACCGGAACCCTCGATCCGCAGGCAACGGGCGTGCTTCCGATTTTGGTCGGAAATGCCGCCAAAGCGCTGGATCTGATCCCCGATCATAGCAAAACGTATCGGGCAACGCTTCGTTTCGGACTTTCCACGGATACGGAAGATATTTGGGGAAAAAAACGCAAGGAAGATGCCGCTCGCCCAACCCTCTCGCAGCTTGAGGAGGCGATGGAGCGTTTCCGAGGCGTTTACATGCAGACCCCTCCCATGGTTTCCGCAGTGAAAGTGGGAGGCAAAAAGCTTTACGAATATGCAAGACAGGGAATCGAAATCGAGCGCCCCGCGCGCCCGGTTACGATCGAAAGTTTCACGCTCCTGTCCTTTACCGGCGAGCAAGCTTCGTTTCGTGTCGCGGTTTCCAAAGGAACCTACATCCGAACCCTGCTTGTGGATCTTTGTCGCGAAATGGGCGTTTTGGGCGCGATGAGTGAACTGGAACGCGAAAAAAGCGGCATTTTTACCGTGCAAAATGCGCTCACACTTTCGCAATTGGAACAGATGACAAAAGAAGAAAGGCAAGATCAGCTTTTGCCCGTGGAACAGCTTTTTTTGGAGTATCCCATGTTTTCACTGCCGCCCTTTTTTGATCGTTTGATCGCAAACGGCTGTGCGGTCCTTTGCGAAAAATTGAATCTAAGCGAATTTCCAGCCGGCCAAAGATTTCGTTTGTACCGCGACGGTACATTCTTTGCTTTGGGCGAAATTCGGGAAGAAGACGGTCAAAATAAGCTTTGTGCCATCAAACATTTTCCGTCGAACACAAACGCAAAAAAATAAAATTCGAATCTTAGAATAGCATCAACGCTCTGAGGAAAAAATAAAAACAAACGATTTTTTTCTCGGAGGAAACGATGAAAGCAGTTATTTTAGCAGGAGGACGAGGAGAACGACTTCGCCCCATAACCGATACGAGACCCAAACCCTTGGTGCCGGTGCTGGCAAGACCGGTGATGGATTATTGTCTGTCGTTGCTTGCCCATCACGGTGTCGAGGAGGCATACGTCACCACCCATTATCTGTCCGATCAGATCCGCCACCGCTACGGACAGAGTGCCTTTGGTATGACCCTTTCGTATTCGCAGGAAGATACCCCCTTGGGAACGGCAGGCGGGGTGAAACTTCTCGAGGAGCATTTTTTATCGGAAGAATGCTTTCTTGTGATGAGCGGAGACGCGCTGTGCGATTTTGATCTGACGCACGCGATCGACTTTCACAAGGAAAAGAAGGCGGACGTGACCATTGTGCTGTCCAGTGTGAAAACGCCGCTGGAATACGGCGTGGTTTTGGCGGATACCTTTGAAAAAATTTTCGCTTTTTCCGAAAAGCCCGATTGGTCGGAAACCTTTTCGGATCTGGTGAATACCGGTGTCTATATCCTTTCCCCTCGCGTGCTGGAACAAATTCCGAAGGGGAAAACCTTTGACTTTTCGCACGATTTGTTTCCGTTGCTCTTGAAGGAACAGTATTCGCTCTACGGCTATAAGGATGAGGGCTATTGGTGCGACATCGGAAAAATCCCTTCTTTGTACCGATGCAATATGGACGTTTTGCAGGGAAAGGTGAAAACCTATTTTCCAAACGCGGGCAAACGCGTGCTCGATTCCGATGGGAAGGGTGGATATTTTATTTCCGAAGATGCGCACGTTTCCGAAGATGCGCTCATCCAATCGGGAACGGTCATTTCCCCCGGTGCTCGCATTGAAAGCGGAAGCCGCGTTTCGGGCTCCTTGATTCTCGAGCGGGTGAATTTGGAAAAAGGCGCGTTTGCGCGAGATGCCGTGCTGTGCGAAAACACCACATTGCGCGAAAATGCCATGGCGCTTCCGGGAAGCGTCGTAGGGGCGGGGAGCATTTTGATGCCCGATGCGGAGACGCAGAGAGGGAAACATTATCCGCCGCTTTCCGTTTTGCGAAGTATGCCTCCCTTCCAAGAAGATAGCTTTTTGTTTACCGAGCACGGCGCCGGTGTGGAAGAGCACGTCGGACTGGACGGAAACGAGGCCCAACGTTTGGGACAGAGTTTTGCCGGAACGTTTTCCCAGAACATTGGTATTATGTGGGATGAAAAGCGAGAGGAAAGTGCCTCGTTTGCCGCTTTGTTTGCCGGCGGTGTGGTCAAGGGCGGAAAAAAAGCGCTTTTGTGGGGAGAGGGAACGTCGGAAATGACCGCCTTTGCGGCCGCACTGCACCGTGTACCGGCGGTGTTTGTCAGTCAGGATCAAAACCGAGGACTGTTCTTTGCCTTTGAACCGGACGGATTTCCGGTGCTGCGCAAGGACACCCTCCGTCTGAATCGCGTTTTGGATCAAGAGACGCATTCGGAGACAGGAGCTTTGGTTTCGGTTTCCGGCGTGAGAGAAAAATATTTGGATGCCCTTTGCCGCGAAATGGGTTCATCCGATGGGATGCCGCTGGGCTTGGGCGGCGCCGAAGCGCATCTTTTGAAACAAGCTGCCATAAAATCCGGCTTTCAGGCATATGATAGAACCAGAGAAAACGGACTGAGCATGGAAGTGTTTGACCGCGGATTGAAATTGTTTGCAGACGCGGAAAAAATCGCGGACACGGAAAAAATCAGATTGTATCTGATCGAAAAAGAATTGGAGTCGGGAAAACGGGAGTTTTATTTGCCGGACACCCTCCCGCAACTGTTTGCCGAGCATATCGCGGACCGCGGCGGCACCGCCAAATTCTTTTCCTTATCTCATACTTGCCGCAAAGAACAAAAAGAAAGAGCACACGCGCAAAAGGAGCGCTGGCTGTACGACAATCTTTTTCTTGCCGCACGCCTGCTTTCCCACTTAAAAGCAAAAAGCACCGAGCTGTGCCGCAAGGAATTTCGGGCAACTCCGGAGATTTTTATCAGTCAGCTGCGCTATTACCCGAACAAGGAAGTCAAATCCAAACTGCTGGGAATTGCGGCAAACCAGTTTCCGGCGCAACACGGCGTGCGGATTCGTCCCGGATTTTATTCCATCAGAATCATCTCCGAGGCAGTGAATGCAGAAGCTGCCTTGGAGAGCGCATTTGAATACAGAGGAAAATTAAATGAAATCGAACAAAACATCAGGGGAAAGTAAAAACTTCCCCGTACATAACAAAAAAACAAAACGAACCGGATTTTTCCAGAACCGCAAAAAAACACAAAAGAAGGAAAAATTGACGGTGGAACAGGAGATCCTTCGCATGAGAGAAGAGGAGCGAAAAAAGGCAGAGAAGCATGCCGCCTCCAAACAAAAGGATTCCGCCTTCCGAAAAGAGAAAAAGAAACAGCATCCGAAGTCCGAACCCTCGCCCCGTATGGGAAGCGGAAAGGAAGAAACGAAAACCAAAAAAGGAAAACAGACGACGGCGAAAGAGAAGAAACCCCCTGTCAAACAGGTTCCCGTTCGTGTCATTCCTTTGGGCGGACTGGGTGAAATCGGAAAGAATATGACCGTTGTGGAAACGGATGAAGATATCATTGTCGTGGATTGCGGAATGGGCTTTCCGGATGATGGAATGCCCGGCATCGACCTTGTCATCCCCGACACGCAATATTTAGAGGAAAACAGCCATAAGATTCGAGGCATCTTCTTGACCCACGGCCACGAAGATCACATCGGTGCCATTCCGTACGTACTCAGAAAAGTACAGGCGCCGATTTTCGGCACGAAACTTACCCTCGGCATTGTGGAAAACAAATTGGCGGAATTCGGGTTGGATCAAAGCACCGATTTTCGCGTTTGCCGTGCGGGCGAAACCGTTCGTGCGGGAGCGTTTTCGGTGGAATTGATCAGTGTGAACCATTCCATTGCCGATGCTGTTGCATTTGCCATTCATTCGCCGGCAGGCACCCTTGTCTTTACCGGTGACTTTAAAATCGACCCGACTCCGATTGCCGGAGAAATGACGGATCTGACTCGCTTCGGCGAACTGGGAAAAGCGGGTGTTACCGCACTGTTCTGCGATTCGACCAACTGCGAAAGACCGGGCTTCACCCCCAGCGAACGCACGGTGGGAACCAGCTTGGAGCAGATCTTCGACGGCAACAAAAAGCGCGTGATCGTGGCAACGTTTTCGTCCAACATTCACCGCGTTCAGCAGATCATTGACGCCAGCGTCAAGCACCAGAGAGCCGTTTGCATTCTCGGAAGAAGTATGACCAACATCGTCAACACGGCTTCCAAATTGGGCTATATGAAAATTCCCGCGGGAACGATCATCGAGCCGGAGGAGCTGAGAAAATTTGCTCCTCGCAACGTCACGCTCATTACCACCGGAAGCCAAGGGGAGGCGATGAGTGCACTTTCCCGTATGGCGTTCGGCACGCACAGCCAAGTAAAACTCAACTCGGAAGATATGGTGGTCATTTCCGCCCATCCCATCCCCGGAAATGAAAAAACCATCGGCAATATCATCAACGAATTGATGAAAAAGCATATCGAAGTGGTGTACGATCGCATTGCGGAAGTGCACGTTTCCGGTCACGCTTGCCAAGAGGAGATCAAAATGATCTTTGCCCTCACCAAGCCCCGCTTCTTTATGCCGGTTCACGGAGAATATAAGCATCTGGCAAGAAGTGCCGCTTTGGCAGAATATGCCGGAATTCCCAAGGAAAACATTTTCCTTTCCGAAATCGGAAAAGTGCTGGAGTTTTCCGACGGCGGCAAAACAGCCGAATTTGCAGGCAGCGTTCCGGCGGGACTTCTCTTGGTGGACGGACTGGGAGTCGGCGACGTGGGAAGCGTGGTTCTTCACGACCGCAAGCTTCTTTCCGAAGAGGGAATCATCACGGTGGTTGCCGCGGTCGATTCCTACGAAAAATTTCTGGTCAGTGATCCGCAGATCATCACCCGCGGCTTCGTTTACGTCAAAGAAAACGAAGATCTGATGGCGGAAATCGGCACGGTTGCCCGCCGTGCCATCGAACACGCGCTGGACAGCGGCTTGGATTTGGCGTCGGTTCGAAATCGTACGCGAGATGAAGTGTCCAAATTTCTGTTTGGCAGAATTCGCCGCCGTCCGATGGTATTGACGGTGCTACTTGAGGTATAAAAAGCAAAGGAGCGCGATTCGCGCTCCTTTTTTTATATAAATTACACAAGAAATGAAGCGCAAAATATACAGAAAAGAACTTGATTTTTATTAATGGCTGTGTTAAAATAGATTATACATAAGATAAAATAGGTTCAAAGTCTGCCTTTGAACTGAGAAAGGTTAAGTGTTATGAAAAAGAGGATTCTTGCTGTAGTGCTTGCTTTGGCAACCGTTTCGTCCATTTTTACGATGTTTGCCTCTGCCGTGCCCTACTCTCCTTCTGCCAATGGATGGAAGGATTTCAGCCAGGAGCATAACTATATCTATGAGGTGAAAAAAGGACACGCGGTTCCGAAAATCGATGGTCTTGTAACCGAAAAAGACGGTTACGGCGAACCCATCGCTTCCTACGGATTTCGCTACGTTTCCACCGCGGATAAATACCGTGATGACTTGGATAACGGCGAATATAAACTGAAGGATAACGGTGACTATTACGTATATCCCACAGTAGATTCTCCGGACGGAATTTGGGATTCCATCACGAACTTGGAGACCGATAATCCTTCCGGTTACTTGAACTGCTACTACGTGAAGGCAACCGAATACACCACGTCCAGTCTTTATTTTTATAACATTGAAACTGATACCTTTACCAGAGCGTACAAGGTAACCGAAGAAAACTTTGACAAATACGAGGCAATGAATTCCTCCGGAAACTATTATCTTCAGGCCGTTCAGACCCTCGAAGGCGAACCTTTGGATTGGGAAACCAATTTTGCAAACTATTATACCAAGAGCAGCAGCTGCTATACGCCGGTGCAGCCCACCACATCCGGAACAGCACCTGCATTTAAGCCCGGTACTTACTATTACGGCGAAAGAATCAAATGCGCCGACCTTTTCACGCTACGCGACCTCGGAGTCAACTACAGTGTTGCTCGTATTGCTTGGATGAGACGCGATCACTTCGTTGTTCCGGAAGAAATTAACCTCTACGCGCGCTACGATGACAAGTATCTTTACTATGCCGTTGAAGTGCACGAGCCGGAGCATCAGCGTGCATACTACAACCTCGGCAACACTTTTGGCACCTCGATCTCCAACAACTTGAGAACCACGATCTACGGCAACGATTATTGCAATTATTATCGCAAAGGGTTAACGGACGATCAGGCAAAGTCTGCGCTCGTTGCCAACATTCGTACCTACGTAAATGCAGGAACGAAGCTTTCTTCCACTGCTCCCATTCTTGCCAAGTTCGGCAATCCCGATGCAACCTATAACGAGGTTCAGGTTTCCGGCATTGACTACACCGTCGTTCACACGCCTGCTCCCAAGGTCGAAAAACCGAAGGAAGAACAAAGCGACGATATGCTCATGGGTGGAGAATTCGGTGGCGGCTTCGAAGAAGAAGTTGCAGTCGGAGAAGAAAAAGTCGGCCGCAACGGCATCAAAGAGTCGCTTCGCTCCGGTACCTACGGCACTACCGTATACGAGTACCGTCTGCCTTGGGTCGTCATTAACGGCAAATACAGCCCCGATACCTGCACCACCGCAGTTCCCGAAATCTTTACGGCATATCAGACCATCCAGATGGATAACAAAATCGGCAGCGGTACCCACACCATTGCACTTGCCATTCCCCGCTACGTATACAACAGCCGTTCCTCTTTTGGTCTTAGCAACTACACCCTGCGTTATCCCGATAGAACCGCTTTGACGGAAGGCAAAGATTACGGCACCTATAACTTCTATTGGAAGGTAATTTCCGGTACGACCACTTGGGATGCAGAGCCCTATACCACAGACTACTTTGACGTTTCCAGCCGCAAGAAGTCAACCGTTTATCACCTCCCGCCGATGTTCTTCACGGCAGGGCAGGAACCCAAAGAAGGATACGTTCAGCCCGCTTATGCCGGTGCAAGCTTGAGAGTTGACGGCTCGGAAGCGCAGAAGATGCGTATTAAGATTTCCGTTCCGAAGACAGAAAAAGAAATTGCACAGGTTGGTGCCATTGTCGCCCCCACGGAAGTAGTTCGTGATATGCAGTTGAAACTGGGAATTTCCTCCGTTGCCTATTACAGCCACGAGAATCCCGTTCTCTACGGTGTTGTGGACGGCGAATGGGTGAACTTGACGACCAATACCGAAAAGTACTTTGCAGCATCGGAAACTCCCAACGACTCGGATTCCTTCATTTCTCATGAAGAATACGGCGGAAAGCCCAGCGGCATTTACACCGTTTACACCTTGCCGGTAGACGATTTGGAAACTCCTTACGCTACCTCTCAGGATGCTGATACCTACACCGTTGTCTTTGGCGGAGCAAAGGGCGAAGGGCTCTTCAACGACTTTGACGACTTCAACACCTTCTATACCATTCGTCCTTATATCAAATACAAGGACGGCACCGTAACCTACGGTGAACATGAGTATAAGAGCTTGTACTACATTGCGTGCAATCTCATTCAGCCGATGCTGAATGACTTCAACGAGTCTTACGCGGATGCGACCTCGCAGGCAAAAAAGTACAACATGGACCAGATGCCGCTTGCCACCGTTACGGATTCGGAAGGTAACGTCATCAAAGACAGCAAGGGCAAACCGATTTATATGCCCTCTGCCGTGGGTGTTTCCACAACCTATTCTCCCTATACCGGCGCTGCTGAATATTCCATTTATTTGGATGGACGCAGAGAAGAAGTGTTCCGCTGGCATGCGGTTCGTACGGTCGGACGTCGAAATAACAACACCCCGCTTCGTTACGATGAATACGCAAACTTTGATCCCAACACCAAGCTTCTTGTTCAGCAGTATGTGGATATGTACGAGAACATTTGGAAGGTCATCTTGGCAGCAGAAAGCAACCGCTATATTATGATGAAATAATGATAAAGAAGAAGCAGAGCATTTGCTCTGCTTCTTCTTTTTTTTGCTTTTGATTTTTGATGTGCTCCTTTTGCACAGGGGGTGTTCTTGCTGAAAAAGAGTGATGGCGTTATTTACTTTCTTTGATGTGAAGAGTTCTGGTCGCATTGAGAATGGCAATCAAGCAAACACCGACGTCAGCGAAAATCGCAAAGCCAATCGGGATACTCTCTTCGCCGAGGAAAATGTTGGGAATGAGAACGGCAAGCTTAGTTCCAAGAGAAAGGACAATGTTTTGCCACACAATTCGAAGTGTTTTTCTTGCAATGCGAATGGCAAGTGCGATTTTAGAGGGCTTGTCGTCAATCAAAACGACGTCTGCCGCTTCAATGGCGGCGTCAGCCCCGATTCCACCCATCGCAATGCCCAGATCGGCCCCCGATAGGGTAGGCGTGTCGTTGATGCCATCTCCGACAAAGGCAAGCGGGCGAGCCGTTTCCTTTTTTTGTATTTCGGTCAATATGGAAAGCTTGTCTTGGGGAAGAAGATTTGCATAAATGTCTGAAATTCCAAGCTCCTTTCCCATTTCCTCTGCAATGGCCAATTCATCGCCTGAGAGGAGAAGCAGGCGATCGACACCGAGGGCTTTGAGCTGAGAAACCGTGGTGCAGGCATCAGAGCGAAGTTCATCGGAAATCACGATGTGACCCAAATAGTTGTTTGGTTCGGCAATGTGCACGACCGTTCCTTTGTGATGACACCTGTTGCAAGGGGTGATGGAAACGCCGGCGTGTTTCATCATGGTTTCGTTGCCGACGAAATACTCTTTTCCCGAAATGGTAGCGCGTACGCCTTCTCCCGCGGTTTCGGTGATATTTTCAATTTGACCGATGTCTACTTTGTGGCGAAATGCGGCTTTCAGTGATTGGGAGATGGGGTGGTCGGAATAGTGCTCACAAGTGGTAGCCAATTCCAGAAGCTCTTCTTCCGAGATCAGTTCGGGGTGAATGGCGGTAACTTTAAAAGTTCCTTTTGTCAGGGTTCCTGTTTTATCGAATGCGCAGGATTTGATTTTTGCCAGCGTTTCAAGATGCTCGGCTCCTTTGATCAAAATACCGCGGCTTCCCGCGCTTCCGATGCCACCGAAAAAGCTCAAGGGAACGGAGATCACGAGGGCACAGGGGCAGGAAATGACAAGGCAGGTTACGGCTTTGTGAATCCAAACGCTCAAGGGCGCGCCGAAGAGAGGCGGGACGAAGGCTAATAGCAAGGCAAGAATGACGACGGCAGGGGTGTATACGCGGGCAAATCGCGTGATGAAGCGTTCTGCTTTCGATTTGCTGTCGGCACTGTTTTCGATAAGATCGAGAATCTTGGATACGCTGCTTTCTTGAAAGGATTTGCTCGTTCGGATGCGAAGGGGGGAACTTAAGTTGATACAACCGCTGGCAACAAAGCTCTCGGTCGAAATTTCTTTCGGGCGGCTTTCTCCGGTCAAAGCCGAAGTGTCGATGAATCCGCTGCCTTCGATGACCACGCCGTCAAGCGGAATTTTTTCGCCGGGTTTGACGAGGATCACGCTTCCGATCGGGACCTCATCGGGGGATACGAGTTTGATTTCTTCCCCGTCTAAAAGACCGGCGCGGTCCGGACGGATGTCCATTAGGTCTGCCACGTTTTTGCGGCTTTTGGAAACTGCTATATCTTGGAAAAACTCGCCGATGCAGTAAAGAAGCATGACCATCACGCCTTCTCCTGCTTCTCCGATGCAAAAAGCACCGACGGTAGCAAGTGCCATCAAAAAGTTTTCGTCGAAAAATTTCCCGTGGATCATTCCCAAAAACGCTTTTCGGATGACATCAAAACCTGCAACAAAGTAGGCGGGCAAGAATAATAGAAGCGTGGTGAGCGCGGTTTCTTCTAATCCAATCTGATGCGTGAGAAGCTTTGCCGCAAGAAAGAGTGCGACGGCAACGCCAATCCGAACCAGTTCTCCTTTTTGTCCCTTCGATAGCCGGTATTGGTTTTCGAAAAACGCAACGTCCGGTTCAATGCTCCGGCAGGTCTTTTCCACCTTCTCAAAGACCGAAGAGAAAACTGTTTCCTCCGCTTCCAAGGTCAGTTTCGAGGAAACGAAATTGATGCTTAAAAAGGTAACGCCGGGAATCTTTTTTGCTTCCGTTTCCATTTTCATTGCGCAGTGTGCGCAGTCAAGGTTTTGTATCGTGTATTGTTTTTTCATTCTTCCACGTGCTCCAATCCGATTTTGATGATGTCCCGAACGTGGTCGTCCGCCAGAGAATAGTAGAGGATTTTACCGCTTCGGCGAAAATTCACGAGCCCCGCGCTCTTTAACAGCTTTAACTGATGAGAAACGGCAGAGGGCGTCATATTCAGAAGAACTGCCAAATCCCCGACGCACAATTCCTCCCGAATCAAGCAAAAAAGAATGCGAAGTCGTGTGTTATCTCCGAACATTTTGAAAAACGAGGATAGGGAAGATAAGGTCGACGAATGAGGAAAGAAGGCACTGATTCCCTCGGCCTGCTCTTGTGTCAAAAATAGGTAAGGGGAGATATCGAAAGCGGAATTCATAGAGTTCCTCCTTATTTGAACGTTTGTTCAAATGTTATTATATCCTCTGAGCCGCGCTTTGTCAATAAAAAAATCTTCATCCGAAGATGAAGATTGTTAAACTTTGTTAGCACCCAAATATAGCCGAATCAGGCGCATGAGAACTTGAGAAAAGTTTAGTGCAGGAATTTGTTTTTCTGCGTAAAGCGGAACTTCTTTGATGATTTTGTCTTCCTTTTTATATATGATTTTTCCAAGGGTCTGTCCCATTTCCACGGGAGCTTGAAGCTCTTGTGCGATTTGAATTTCGGTGTTGATCCCAACGGCATCGCTCTTTGCCAAGAGAAAGCCCTCTTGATTCCTATGAACCGAAACGCTGTCCTCCGTGCCGCCCCAAACCCGAATCGGTTCCACGGTTAAGCCATCCGGCTGATAATAGGCAAAATTGGCAAAGCCGTGATCCAAGAGCGTTTTTGCGCTGGCAAAGCGATCGGCACTGCTCTCTCCTGCCAGTACCACGGCGCACAGCTTTAAGCCCCCTTTCTCGGCAGAGGCAGAAACACAGTATTTTGCTTTGGCGGTAGAACCGGTTTTCAGCCCCGTTGCACCGGGATAAAAGCGGATGAGCTTGTTGGTGTTAGAAAGTCCGAAAGCGCCGCCGCGGATGCTATCGATCCAGATTTTCGAGTAATCATAAGTCTTTTCATAGGAAAGCAGGGCGGCAGACATAAGGGCAACGTCGCGCGCGGAAGAAAGGTTGGTTTCTCCGTCGTCCAGTCCCGTCGGGTTATAAAAAATTGTGTCTTGCATTCCCAGAGAGGTTGCTTTCTCATTCATAGCGGCAACAAATCCGTCCACACTGCCCGAAACCAATTCTGCCAGTGCCACGGCACCGTCGTTGGCGCTGGAAACAAAAACGGATTTCAGAACGTCTTCTAACGAGATTTCTTCCCCCGGTTCCAAATAAACTTGGCTTCCTCCCATGGAGGCGGCGTATTCACTGATGGGTACGTTGTCTTGTAGGGAAATGGTACCGCGGTCTAACGCTTCCATCGTAAGCAGTAAGGTCATAATTTTGGTGACGCTGGCAATGGGAAGGCGCTCGGTCGGATTTTTTTCGTAAAGAACTTCTCCGGTGGTCTGTTCGATTAAAATCGCACTTTTGCAGGGAAGAGTCAGTTCTACGTTCGGTTTGTTGACAGGAAGGGCACTTTGTGCGAAAACGGTCAGCGGAGAAAGAACAAAACACAGGATCAGAACAAAGACGAGGGGACGAAAACAGTTAAATTTCATGACGGAAACCTCCTTTTTCTTACTATATGATAAATAAAGCGGAAACAGAACTCCAGCAAAATGAATATTATTTGAACTTTGTGAAAAATATTCACTCTAAAAGCGGGTGAATTCAAACGGAAAAAGAGAAAAAAAGAGAGATTTACCGAAAAAAATCAAAAAATCGGCTGATTTGAGGAACGTTGGTTTTGTGCAGGAAAGAAAAGAAAGATAAGGTTTGATCTCAGAGGGGAGGAAAAAATGAAAAAATATTCAATAATTGCTTGACGAAACGAGCAAAGGGGTGTATCATAATGGAAGAGAAAACCAATTTTATTAAAGGAGTTTTGATCATGAAAAAGACAATTGCACTGCTTCTTGCCGTTTTGATGATGGCAGGGGTACTTCTTGCTCTCACCTCTTGCGGTGAAAAATCCGAAAACGTTCTTTCGATGGCAACCAACGCAGCATTCCCTCCTTATGAATATAAGGACGGCGAAGAGTTCAAGGGAATTGACATTGAAATTGCAGGTTTGATTGCTGAAAAGCTCGGCAAAGAACTGAAGATTCACGACGTTGAATTCGGCTCCATCATCGCCGGTGTCGAAGGCGGCAAGTACGACTTGGGTATTGCCGGTTTGACCGTTACGCCCGAGCGCAAAGAAAAAGTTAATTTCTCTACCACTTATGCTACCGGTGTTCAGGTTGTTATCGTAAAAGCAGATAGCGAATACACCTCTTTCGAAGATTTCTACACCGAAATGAAAGAAGTGGACGGCGAGGAAGTTCCTGCCGGCGTGAAGGAAGGCATTAAGATCGGTGTTCAGCAGGACACCACCGGTGACATCTACGCTTCCGACGATCCCGAAAAATGGGGCTTTGGCGATGACAACGTCATTCGCTACAAGACCGGTGCCGATGCCGTTCAGGCGCTGATCAGCGGCAAGGTTACTGCTGTGATCATCGACAACGAGCCCGCAAAGAGTTTCGTAGAAGGCAAGGATGAACTCAAGATTTTGGATCTGGAATACACCGTTGAAGATTATGCGATCGCCATCAACAAAGGCAACACCGATCTTTTGGATCAGGTGAACAAAGCTTTGGCTGAACTCAAAGAAGAAGGCAAGCTCGCTGAAATCATCGAGAAGTACATCCCCACAAAATAAGCTTTGAAAAATAGAAGAAACGGGTAACCAATTTTGGTTATCCGTTTCTTGCGGTATTTTTATCAAATACCGGAAAGGAATTTAGGTTTATGGCAAGTCTGATTGCATCCGTTGGCACAGCGCCGACCCTCTTGAAGGCGTCTTTTGCCGAATGGTGGCAAAACGTTCTCGTCCAGTATGACGCGTCGAGTGCCGGCTGGTTCGAGGAATTCATTTATGAATTTGACCGCAACTTCATTCGAGAAGATCGTTGGAAGTCTCTTTTCCAAGGTCTTCTTAATACGCTCTACATCACGTTTTTTGCGGTTCTTTTGGGTGTAGCCCTCGGTGTCGTGGTGGCGATCATCCGTTCCACTTACGACAAGAACTACGAAGAGAGTAAACAAAAGGGCGGCATCGGAAGATGGTTGCTTGGCTTTTTCAACGCCGTTTGTAACGTCTATCTTGCGGTCATCCGCGGCACGCCCGTGGTGGTTCAGCTTTTGATTATGTACTTTATCATTTTTGCTTCTTCCACCAACGGTCAGATGGTTGCGATTATCGCGTTCGGTGTCAACTCGGGTGCATACGTTGCGGAAATTTTCCGCGGCGGTATTCTTTCGGTTGACAACGGTCAATTCGAAGCAGGACGATCCTTGGGATTCAATTATATGCAAACCATGATCTACATTGTCATTCCTCAGATGTTCAAGATCGTGTTGCCCACGCTGTGCAACGAGTTTATCGTGCTTTTGAAGGAAACTGCGGTTGCGGGTTACGTTGGTATTGAAGATTTGACCAAGGCGGGCGACTTGATCCGTGGCCGCACCTTCTCTCCTTTTATGCCGCTGATTGCGGTTGCATTGATTTATTTTCTCATTGTTATGCTCTTTACTTATCTTGTGAGAAGATTGGAAAGGAGGTTGCGTAAGAGTGAACGATAATGCTTTGATCCGCGTAAAAGGACTTCGTAAAAGCTTTGGAAAATTGGAAGTGCTCAAAGGCATTGATACCGAGATCTGCAAAGGAGAAGTCGTGGTTGTCATCGGCGCCTCCGGCTCCGGCAAATCCACCTTTTTGCGCACCTTAAACCTTTTGGAACGTCCCACGAAGGGTTCGATCTATTTTGAAGACGTGGAAATCACCCAACGTAAAGCCGATGTGAACCGTCACCGACAGAAAATGGGAATGGTTTTCCAGCAGTTTAATTTGTTCCCGAATATGACCATTTTGCAAAATATGACGCTCGGCCCGATCAAATTGCTCAAGAAAAGCAAAGAAGAGGCGAATCAAAAGGCGATGGAACTGCTTCGCCGCGTCGGTTTGGAAGACCGTGCTGATGCTTATCCCAGCCAGCTTTCCGGTGGTCAGAAACAGCGTGTTGCCATTGTTCGCGCTTTGGCAATGGAACCCGAAGTGATGCTTTTTGATGAACCCACCAGCGCCCTTGACCCCGAGATGGTCGGCGAAGTGCTCGACGTTATGAAGAGCTTGGCAGAAAGCGGCATGACTATGGTTGTGGTAACTCACGAAATGGGCTTTGCAAAAGAGGTCGGCACCCGCATTATGTTTATGAACGACGGCGTGATTGCTGAGGAAGCAACGCCGGATGAATTTTTCAACAATCCCAAAAACCAGCGACTCAAGGATTTCTTGTCGAAGGTGTTATAAGAGAAGAAACTTCCTCTCCACGAAAAAAGCACGGAACGATTTCGTTCCGTGCTTTTTGTTTTTGGATTTCAATTAAAAGGGATTTTGTTCCAGCTCGTTTTTGTTTTGGGTGCCTTGGTCGGGAGTTTCGTTCGGGGTTTCATCACCGTTTGCAATTACGGGCGGAAGCTCTTCGAGCACGCTGCTGCCGGTGTTACCGCTCTCGGGGGTTTGTGCGGGGGGAGGAGTGGCTGCTTTGGTTGTGGTTGTGGCGGTTTCTTTGAAGGGCTTGGTCGGGATCACTTTCTTGGTGGGCGCGGTAGCCAGTTTGGTATGAACGGACTTGGTGCTCGTGGTTGTGGGTGCTGTCTGCCAAGAAACGTCAGGACCTTTTTTGGTGGTGGTCGTGGCTTTTTTGGTTTCTTCATCCTGTGTTTCAGTAGTAAAGGTTTCTGTTTCAACCTTATCTTGGCCGCAGGAAACGAAAATGAAACTGGTGAAAAGAAGTACAAGGATTAAGGGGAGGATCAGTCTTTTCATTGTTTTTACCTCATCTTTCAAAATGTTAGTTTATCGCAACAGGAGGGGTTTCAAAGCCGCCTGTTTTCTTGGTGGTTGTGGTCGGTTTTTTCGTCGTCGTTGTTGCGGTTGTCGTTGACGTTTTGGTGGTTGTCGTCGTGTTAGAACCGCTTGTGGTTGTCGTTGTGGTTGTTGTTCCGCTTCCGAAGGGAACGCTACCTGATCCGGATTCTTGGGAAGTGCCCGGAACAGGGGAATCGGGCGTTTGATTTTCACCTTTGCTTTGTTCTTTGGTGGAAGAATCCGCTTTTTCGGAATCGGTTTGCGTTTCCTGCGTGACGACCTCTTGTTCGGGCTCGGTCTCCGTTTCTTCTTTTTTGTCAGCGCAAGAGGTGAGAGGAATCAAAAGAAGAAGGAGCGTCAACAGAATGGGAAGAAAGCGTTTCATTCGTTTTCGCCTCCGTTCCGATCGTCGCAACAAGGATCGACTTTCTTTTTCGGTTCAGGTATCTTTTCGGGCTTGGTATGATCTCCCAAACCGGTGATTTCGGACAGAAGCGTTGCTTGTGTTGCGGTGTTTACCACGTCGGTTGGAATGATGATCTTGGAAGCAACTCCGTTGGACAAATGAACCAGAGATTCATATTTTTTCAATTCAAGGACAGCGGCGGTCGGATCGGCATCGCGAAGAGCCCGAAGCCCTTCTGCCTCTGCTTGTTTTGCCAAAAGAATGGCTTTTGCTTCGCCTTCGGCTTTTGCAATGCGGGCATCGCGCTCACCCTCGGCGGCTAAGATCATGGCCTGTTTGTCACCTTCGGCTCGGGTGATGGCGGCTGCCTTGTGACCTTCTGCCTGAAGCATGGTTTCGCGACGGTCGCGTTCCGCTTTCATCTGCTTTTCCATCGCATTTTGAATTTCCGCAGGCGGAATGATGTTGCGAAGTTCAACGCGGTGAACCTTGATGCCCCACTTGTCGGTGGCATCATCTAAAATGGTGGTCATTTTGGCATTGATGGTGTCACGCGAGGTAAGCGTTCCGTCCAGTTCCAGTTCGCCGACGATGTTACGCAGCGTGGTAGCTGCCAAATTCGCCAGAGCAAGAATGGGATTAACGGCGCCGTATGCATAAAGCTGAGCATCGTAGATGGCGTAATAGATGACGGTGTCAATTTGCATGGTAACGTTATCTTTTGTGATGACCGGTTGAGGAGGGGAATCGAGAACTTGTTCCTTCATCGTGATCTTTTTGGCAATGCGCTCGAGCACCGGAATCTTGAAGTGAATGCCTGCACCCCACGTGGTGCGGTATTTTCCCAAGAACTCGATGACGTATTCCGAAGCTTGGGGGACAATGTGAATGCAACGGAACAGAACGGTAAGGATCAGAATAAGGACAATGATATACAGAATCTCCATATGGTACTCCTTATAATAGTCTATCGTTATTATATAATAAAAAATATAAAATTGCAATAGGGAAATAGAAGGAAGTTTGGTCTTTTTCGGAAAAAGAAACGTTTTTTGCAAAAGAGCATAAAAAAAGAAGAGGAGCATTGGCTCCTCTTCTTTTGAAAATCACTCTTACTTCAGTTCTGCGGTAGCGCCGGCTTCGGTGAGCTTCTTAACGATCTCATCACCGTCTGCCTTAGAAACTGCTTCTTTGACCTTGGAAGGAACGTTTTCAACCATGTCTTTTGCGTCTTTCAGACCCAGACCGGTGATTTCGCGAACCACTTTGATAACGTCGAGCTTCTTGTCGCCGAAGTTGGTCAGCATAACGTCATATTCGCTCTTTTCTTCAGCACCTGCAGCAGCAACGGGAGCAGCAGCACCGGCAACAGCAACGGGAGCAGCGGAAACGCCGAATTCTTCTTCGAGTGCGGAAACGAGATCCTTCATTTCAAGGATAGTAAGGGATTTGATTTCTTCCAGAATCTGGGTGGTCTTTTCAGTAGCCATTTTAAAATACCTCCGAATTAAAATAAATTTGTTTTGTAATTGGTCGGATTAAGCATCGGCGCTTTCGCCGGCTTCTTCCTTGTCGATCTTTGCTTGAAGAACATAGGCAAGTCCATAGAGCGGACCCATCATGCTGCCCATGATCTTGCAGAGCATTTCTTCCTTGGAAGGAGTGCTTGCGAGTTCATTTACAGCAGCGGCGTCGATCACACCGCCATCAATGAAACCAGCTTTGATCTGGAAGGTTTCGATCTTATCGGCATACTCTTTCAGAATCTTAGCGGGAGCGATGGGATCTTCTGCGGAAATAGCAAGGGCATTCATGCCTTCCAGATAAGATTTGATTTCGCCGTAGCCACAAGCTTCGCAAGCTCTTCCGGTCATGGAATTCTTGTAAACTTTGTAGTCAACGCCTGCTTCACGAAGGGCTTTACGCAGCTGGGTATCTTGCTCTACGGTAATACCGGTATAGCTTACCAGAACACCTGCGGTAGCACCTTTGATCTTCTCTGTCAGCTCGGCACAGTCTGCCTGCTTCTTTTCAAGAATCTTTGCGCTGGGCATCTTTTTTACCTCCATTCAAGATTTTTGACAACAAAAAGGGCATTCCTTCTGCCGAAGAAATGCCCTTTAATCCAAATTAAAGAGTGCGTTTCCTCGACAGGCGCTGATCGCTTTCAGAAGGGAAGTCCTTCACCTGTTGTCTTAGGCAACAAACGGATTATAACACCAAGCGGTGCGTTTGTCAATAGATTTACGCGAGTTTTGCGGCGTTTACTTTCACGCCGGGGCCCATGGTGGAAGC
>JAZNNH010000059.1:0-12976 GCA_045580105.1 Eubacteriales bacterium
GTGCTTCTATTCCAAAGCCACGACCGACTTCGAATTTCTGTTCCCCTTTGGTTGGGGCGAGCTTTGGGGCGTTGCCGACCGTACCGATTATGACCTGACCCAGCACGCCAACCATTCCGGAGAACCGATGGAGTATTTCGATCCCGAAACCGGCGAAAAGTTCGTTCCTTACGTCATCGAGCCCTCCTTGGGTGCAGACCGAATCACCTTGGCGTTCCTTTGCGAAGCATACGATGAAGAGCAGGTCGGCGAGAACGATACCCGTGTGGTGATGCACTTCCATCCCGCACTGGCACCGGTGAAAGCCGCCGTGCTTCCGCTTTCCAAGAAGCTTTCTGACAAAGCACGCGAACTGTATGCTGACCTTGCGTTTGATTTCAACGTCGAATTTGATGAAGCGGGCTCCATCGGAAAACGCTATCGCCGTCAGGATGAAATCGGAACTCCGTTCTGTATCACCTACGACTTTGATACGGAAACCGACGGATGTGTCACCGTGCGCGACCGCGACAGTATGGAGCAGGTTCGCATTCCCTTGACCGAAGTCAAAGCGTATATCGCAGAAAAAATTCGCTTCTGATCTTTTCCTTTTCCAAAGCAAATCAAAAAGCCGATTCCATTTTAAGTGGAATCGGCTTTTTTTATCGAGCCAAGGAAAGCTCGTTCTTGCAAGTACCGGTTTGCTGAAATTCAATCAGATTCTTCGTCGTCGTTTCGGCAATCGAAAACAGCGCCTCTTGCGTTAAAAATCCTTGATGAGAAGTCAGAATGACGTTCGGCATGGAAATCAGCCGTGCCAAGGTATCGTCTTCTAAAATGTGCCCCGATCGATCTTCAAAAAACAGATCGGTTTCTTCTTCGTATACGTCCAAACACGCCGCCCCCACAATCCGCTCTTTGATGCCCCATAAAAGGGCGGAAGCATCCATCAGCGCCCCGCGGGAGGTGTTGACGATCACGACTCCCTTTTTCATTTTCGCAATGGTTTCTTTGTTGATGAGATGGTGCGTTTCCTGCGTGAGGGGACAGTGCAGGGAGATGACGTCGGATTGGCAAAAGAGCGTGTCGAGCGATACGTTCGGGAAAGGCGCATCGGGCGAGGGAACTTTATCGTATCCCAAAACCTTCATTCCAAAACCGGCGCAAATGCGCGCAAATGCCATTCCGATGCGACCCGTTCCGATGATCCCCACCGTCTTTCCCTCCAGATCAAATCCCACCAAGCCCTGTAAACTGAAATTAAAATCTCGCGTTCTGGCATAGGCCTTGTGGGTGCGTCTGACGGAGGTTAAGAGAAGTGCCATGGCGTGCTCCGCAACGGTGTTGGGAGAATAGGCGGGGACGTGAAAAACGTGAATTTTTCCGAGGGCATACGCAGTGTCAACATGGTTGTAGCCGGCACAGCGCAGGGCAAGCAGATTGGCGCCGCCGCGGTGTAAGTGATCGATGACCTCTTTTGTCACCGTATCGTTCACGAAACTGCAAACCCCGTCGAATCCGTTTGCCAGCGCCGCCGTTTGCGCAGTCAGCCGGGGTTCAAAAAAGTGATAGTCCACGCCCATTCTTCTGCCGCACGCCTCAAAGGCGGGGATGTCGTAGGGCTTGGTATCAAAAAAAGCGATGTTCATATTCTCACCTCTTCCATAGGATGCGCAGGACTGTGCGATCTTATGAAAAAAGCAAGGCAAGCGTTTACTTTAAATACCGGATAATCTCTTCTGCAGATTTTAAAACGAGGTCGGGTTTTTGCTCGGAAGACGCCAAAATGGCTTCGTCCGTTTCTCCGCTGAGAACCAAAACGCTTAAAATTCCGGCGTTCAGACCGCTTCGGATGTCGGTGTAAATGCGATCTCCCACCACCGCGGCTTCTTCCTTGTCAACGCCCATCTTTTTCATCGCAAGCTCCATCATCAGGGGCTGGGGCTTTCCGATTACGATCGGTGTTTTCCCCGTTGCGTTTTCAATCATCTTGCAAACACTGCCGCAATCGGGAACGCTGCCGAACTGCGTGGGACAAACCAAATCGGGATTGGTGGCAAGATAGGGAAGCGAGCGGGTGCAAAGCATGCGGCTGATATCTTCCAGTTTTTTAAAATTCAGTTCCGTGTCAAAGCCCATTACGATGCATTCCGTTTGTTCGGGATCTTCCGTCACGCGAAACCCTGCTTCTTTGAGCTGAGTTTTCAGCGACTTTGTGCCGCAAACGTATAAGGTCTTGTTCGGATGATGGACCGATAAGTAATGCACCATCGCCTGAGAAGAAGTGTAAAAGTCATCTTCGGTGCAGGCAATTCCCATAGCATCTAATTTTGCTACGTAGTCGGCAGGGCTTTTCGAGGAATTGTTGGTGGTAAAGAGAAAGGTTCTTCCGGTCTCTCGGATGGTTTGCAACAGTTCTTTGGTAAAGTCAAAAAGCTGATTTCCCAAATACAGCGTTCCATCCATATCGAAGAGAAAGAGTTTAATGGGTTCAAAGGGATTGTTTGATTTCATACAACGTCCTGATCCTTTTAATTTTCAACGGCAAATACCACTTCGTCCAAATGAAGTAAATCTTCGGCTCTGATGCTGTTTCTGCGATCCAAGACCATTTCGATTCCGATATGTCCCGGACAGGTGGATTTCGGGGGAAGCACGCGAAAGATCACTTCGGTGTTTGCCAACTTTCGAATGGCATCCATCGTTTCGTTCAAGCGCTTCATATTGGCAATTTCAAGGTAGATGACTTCCGTGTTTTTCTTCTTGCGTTCGAACTTGGCGAACAAAATGAGCGTGATGAGAAACAGAAACGTCACCAGCAAAGCGCCGGAGTAAAAGCCGTATCCGATGGCGATTCCCACCGTGGAAGTGGCCCACACGCCGGCGGCTGTGGTCAGCCCCATAATCACGTTGTCGTTTTTGAGAATGATCATGCCCGCACCCAGAAAACCGACACCGGAAATCACCTGCGCAGGCAAACGGAATACGTCACCGCTTCCCAACTGCTCGTGAATGTAGATGGCAGTCATCGACGTCATAGCAGAGCCGAGGCAAACCAAAACGTGGGTTCGCATTCCCGCTGCCCGTCCGTGCTTTGCGCGTTCGATTCCGATCACAAGACCGACAAGAACGGCGAGGATACAGCGAAATGCCAAAACGTTAAAATCCAAAACAAGCACCCCTTTTCGGAAATAATATAGGGTATTCAGTTGGTGAAAAAAGTTGCCGAAAATCAAAAAGAAGCAAGGGATCCTTGCGTCTTTTTGATACGGTTTGTTTGATTTGATTGTGCACGGGTCCGTGCATACGAGAATGGGTTAAAAACGGATTAATAATTCTCGCAGTGAATTTCGAAATAGCTTTGAGGATGTGCGCAAGTGGGGCAAAGCTCGGGTGCTTTGGTTCCTACAACGATGTGTCCGCAGTTGCGGCATTCCCAAACCTTCACTTCGCTCTTTTCAAACACTTGAGCGGTCTTGACGTTGGAAAGAAGGGCGCGATAGCGTTCCTCGTGGTGCTTTTCCACGGCAGCGACCAAACGGAATTTCTTTGCCAGTTCCGGAAAACCTTCTTGTTCGGCGGTTGCGGCAAAGCCCTCGTACATATCGGTCCATTCGTAGTTTTCACCCTCGGCTGCAGCCAAGAGATTTTCTGCGGTGCTACCGATGCCCTGCAATTCCTTAAACCACATTTTTGCGTGTTCTTTTTCGTTGTCAGCGGTCTTTTGGAAGAGCGCGGAAATTTGCTCGTAGCCCTCTTTTTTGGCAACAGAAGCAAAATAAGTATATTTGTTTCTGGCTTGGCTTTCTCCGGCAAATGCTGCTTCCAAATTCTTTTCGGTTTGCGTGCCTGCGTATGGATTCTTTTTCATGATTGCCTCCTTGACTTTTTTTCCATTATACCATATTTTTTCTGTTTGAAAAGAGGTTCAAACAAAAAAATGCAGCCGAAGCTGCATTTTTTAAAGGTCGTCTGCGTCTTGTACGGGGCGATCGCGAAAATCCATGGGAAGCCCGGTATACCAGCCCTCGGGATCGGTTCTGCTGGGAGGCAGATGGATCATATCACTGGGTCCGGTTTCAAAAACGGGGCGAGGCATTTTATCTTTCGGATTGATTTTGATTTTTTTCATAACAAGCTCCTTTTTTCTTTTAGTTTGTTTTGTGCTTTTGTTTTTATTCTTTTTCCCATTGAAATCATTGCTTATTTATGATAAAATGACTGTATATCAAAAAGGAGGCGCGTATGGCAAAAGAACAGTATTCGATCCGTTTGGGTCAAATCATTGAAAAATTTTCTTTGACCGAATTGGTTTTGTCCGAAGAGGACCGTGAAAGAAGAATTTTCCATAAGGAAGTGAACCGTCCGGGGCTATTTCTCGCCGGTTTTCATGAATATTTTGATCCCGAGCGCATTCAAATTTTGGGAATCACCGAATACGAATATTTGGAATCGTTGTCAGAAGAGGATTGCAATCGCGCCCTTGTTTCGCTGTTTGAACAAAAACCCATTTGTGTTATTTTTTGCCACGACTTAAAAGCGTTTCCGCGTGCCGTGGAACTGGCTCGGGAATTTGGAGTTCCGCTGCTGTCTACCGATAAGGATACCTCCTATTTTATGGCGGGAATCATTTCGGAACTCAACGTTGCTCTGGCAGATCGGATCACGCGCCACGGTGTTTTGGTGGAGGTGTACGGAGAAGGCGTTCTCTTGCTCGGCGACAGCGGAGTCGGAAAAAGCGAAACGGCGATCGACTTGGTGAAAAGAGGACATCGTCTGATTGCCGACGACGCCGTTGAGATCAAACGCGTTTCCGATAAAACCTTGGTCGGCTCAGCACCGGAAATGATTCGGCATTACGTGGAATTGCGCGGAATCGGCGTGGTCGACGTTTGCCGCCTGTTTGGTATGGGCGCCGTGAAGGATACGGAAAAAATTGATCTGATTATCAATCTCGAACCGTGGGCAAAAGGAAAATTTTATGAAAGATTGGGCATGGATACGGAATATACTGAATTGATGGGAATTCGGATTCCCTCGGTTACCATTCCGGTTCGTCCCGGCAGAAACCTTGCGCTGATCATTGAAATCGCAACCATGAATATGCGCCAAAAGTTAATGGGATTCAATACGGCTGAAGAACTGAATGAAAAATTGATGAAGCAACTGGGAGGCGAGTAGAGATGTACGGTATCGGAATTGATCTGGGCGGCACCAATATTGCCTGCGGATTGGTCGATGCTTCCGGTAAACTCCTACTGAAAAAAAGCTGCAAGACCGGAGCCCAAAGACCGGCTGATCAGATCATGTCGGATATGGCGAGCTTGGTGGAAGAAGTGATTGCGAAGGCAGAACTTACCAAAGATGAAATTGCCTTCTGCGGAATCGCCTCTCCCGGTATTTCCAACTCGGACACCGGTATCATTGAATACTCTTGTAACTTGCCTACTTTCCTCCGTTTTAATATCGTGGAAGATTTGAAACAACGCCTCGGAATCGCACGTGTCGGCTTGGAAAACGATGCCAACTGTGCCGCAAAAGGAGAAGCGGAAGCCGGTGCGGCAAAAGGGGCTCGCAATTCTGTTTTCATCACCTTGGGAACCGGTGTCGGCGGTGGTGTGATCTTAGATGGAAACGTGTTTCACGGTTTCAATTTCGCCGGTGCGGAATTGGGACACTGTGTCATTGAAAAAAACGGATATCCTTGCTCTTGTGGAAGAGCGGGCTGCTGGGAAGCGTACAGCTCGGCAAGAGCGCTTTGTCGGATGACAAAGGAAGAAATGGAGCGCACGCCGGATAGTATTATGTGGCAGATCTGCTGCGGCGAAATCGATCGTGTAGACGGAAAAACCGTCTTTGAAGCTTTGAAAAAAAAGGACGAAGCCGCCCAAAGAGTGCTGGATCGTTTCACGGGCTATTTGGCGTGCGGAATTACCAATATAGTCAACATTTTCCAGCCGGAGATCCTCTCTGTCGGCGGTGGCATTTCGGCAGAGGGAGAAACGCTTCTTGCCCCTGTCAGAGCCATTTTGGAGAAAGAGCAGTACAGTCGTATGTGTGAAAAGAAAACCATTTTAAAACAAGCGCAGCTTGGCAATGATGCCGGAATCATCGGGGCTGCGTTGCTTTGGAGATAATCGTGTTACTATCGCTTCGAATTCAAGAAATTTTATCTTCACTGGAAGAGACGGGCCGGATCCAAAAAGAGGATTGGGAACTTTTAGCAGACGTCCCCCTTTCTCGCCTTACTACCTTTCGCACCGGGGGCCCCGCTACGGTTCTGTTTCCCAAAACGGAAACGCTGGTAGCCCTGCTTATCCCGATTTTGGAACGGAAGAGGATCCCGTATTTTGTTCTGGGCAACGGATCGAACGTGATTGCCAAAGATAGCGGATACGAGGGGCTGATCCTTTGCCTTACCCAAATGAAAGAGATTCGCGTTTCGGGCACTGATTTGACCGCTTCCGCAGGCGCTTCTATCACCGGGCTTGCCTCCGTGGCACAGAAAAACGGACTGACCGGAATGGAATTTTTCTACGGAATTCCCGGATCGGTAGGCGGCGCCGTATTTATGAACGCCGGTGCTTACGGCGGCGAATGCAAAAACATTTTAAAAGAAGCAACTTATGTTACCCGCTCGGGCGAAGTGAAAACGCAGCCGGCTTCGTGTTTGGAAATGGGGTATCGCACCAGCATCTTTGAGAAAAACGGTGCGGTGATCTTGTCTGCCACGTTTTGTCTTGAAAAAGGGGATCCCAACGCCATTCGCAAAAAAATGGAAGAGCTGATGGCAAAGCGAGTGGAAAAACAACCGCTGGAATACCCCAGCGCAGGCAGTACCTTCAAACGCTTTGAGGGACGCTTTACGGCGCAAATGATTGACGAAGCGGGGCTGAAAGGGTATCGGGTCGGCGGTGCTCAGGTTTCCGAAAAACACGCGGGCTTTGTCATTAATTTCGACAACGCCACAAGCGAAGATATTTTCAATTTAATCCGACAGATTCAAAACGTCATTTTGGAAAAAGAGGGAAGAGCCATTGAATGTGAGGTTCGTCCCATCGAATAAGCGGAGGCGAGCGTGAACAGTTTTTCTTCTTTGGTCAAGGAGTATTTGTGTGAAAAAAGCTTAGAAGAGCTGGGCGTTGGTGAAAACAGCAGAGTCAAATGGAAGAAGTGCTGTGCAAAGGCATTCCTTCGTTGCGTGTTTTCCAATCTTGCAAAAGAAGAAGGGGACAGCGACGTTCTTTCCTCGGATCGCCAAGCTTTTTTGGAAGTGGTTGCCTATCTTTTGATCAACACCTTCGATCTGGAGGCGGCAGTGCTTCCCAGAACCCGCGGCAACCGAAAAGGCGCCATTCTGTCGTTGCCGGCAGGAACCCGACGCAGGATTTTGGAACAGACAGAGAAAATTTTGGAAGAGGGATGCGATCGTTGTCGTGTTTTATATGCCCGCGCCGCCTTTCTTTCTCACGGCACCATTCTTGATCCCGAAAAAGGGTATCACGCCTCGTGTCTTGCCGCCGGAAAAGCGGAGGCAGAGGAATTGATGCGGGTTTGGAACGACTTCGGCGTGTTCCCGAAAATGACCAAAACCCAGCGAGGATACCTTCTGTATTTTAAGGAAGGCAGTAAAATCGAAGATTTGTTATCCGTCATGGGTGCGCAAAAGTTTTCCTTGGATCTGATGAACCAAAGAATTGACAAAAGCTTGCGCGGCAACATCAACCGCCGCTTGAATTTCGACGGCGCGAATCTGAAAAAGACGGTCAACAGTTCTCAAAACGTCATTGCCGCGATCACGTATTTGGAACAGGAAGAGATCTTATCCACCTTGTCGGAACATCTGCAAAAAGCCGCAAAGCTTCGCCTTTCGTATCCGGAAGTAAGTTTAGCGGAACTGGTGCAGCATTCGGAAGAAAGAATCACAAAATCCGGCTTGAATCATCGACTTCAGAAACTGGTTCAAATCGCCGAAACCATTCAAAAAGAAAGGGAAGAATCATGAAAAACAACGGAGATTTTTACGCCCTTTTGTTTCAAATGAAAAACATTACCCGTTGGGGCTTGATGTACAATACCAGAAGCGAAAATCTCAGTGAGCATTCGATGGAATGCGCCGTGCTTGCCCACGCCCTTGCGCTGGTGGCAAACCGGCATTTCGGAAAGAAACTGGATCCCAACCGTCTCCTTGCCGCCGCGCTTTTTCACGATATGAACGAAGTGCTGACAGGAGATCTGCCCACGCCCATCAAGTACTATAACGAAAACATCAAGAAATCCTACAAGGAAATCGAATCCATCAGCACGGAAAAAATGCTTTCCTTATTGGACGAGGATTCCAAAGCGGCATATTTTGACCTTTTGTCCCTCACACAGGAGGAAAAAAAGATCATCAAAGGGGCAGATAAACTGTGTGCGTACATTAAGTGTCTGCAGGAACTGGAGCGCGGAAACCGCGAGTTTTCCTCCGCTTGTTCCTATAACCGAAAGTCGCTTTCGGAAATGAATCTGCCCGAGATTGATTTTTTCCTCGAGCATTATATTGCCTCTTTCACGAAAAACATCGACGAAGTCAGCTTGTAAAAAAAAGATTTTGCGCCGAGGCGCAAAATCCTTTTTTCATTGTGCTATAAAAAAATAAACGGTATCCCACGCGGGAACGTATTTCCAGTGCCTCAGATACACTCGATAATCGGGGCAGATCGCTTTGATCTGAAGCGGAATGGAAAACAGATCTTCCGTTCTGTGATAGCAACTGATGCAAAGAGCAGGTTTCTGCTTTGCAATCAGCTCGCCGGCCCCTTCAATGGCTTCCTTTTCCGCGCCCTCCACGTCGAATTTGATAAAATCCGCCCGTTTCAGATGATCCGATAAGCGGATTCCTTTTACCGGTGCGTTCCCTTCGGGGGAAACGGCGGCACTGCGTCCGCTTTTTCCCCGGAAAGAAAGCGTCGTGTTCTGATTCCAGACCGCCGCCTGTACGGCTTCAAACCGATCCAGCGCTCGGCAGTTTTGAAGGAGCTTTTGATAGGTCTTTTCTCCCGGTTCCACGGCAAAAATGTGTCCGTAATCGGGGTGAAGTGCGGCCCATTCCAGCGCGGTATCCCCGTCGTATGCACCGAGATCGGCGTAAACGTCGCCGGCTTGGAAGGGAATCAGTGTCCGATAGTCGTCTTCCTTTTTCGTTTCGCATTCGATCAGCGGTGCGATCAGTCCCGTTTGTTTATATCGAATCAGATTTTGAAACACAAGGTGGGACTGCTCGTCGGAAAGCATCGCTTTCACCGCGCGGATGGAATCGCAGTTTTTTGCAACGTAATGGCGATCGAAAAGCCCCCCGCCGAACAGCGGTACCTCGGGCGCGTACAACTCGACCTCTTGATTCATCTGCAAAATTTTTGCCATCAGATCATCCCGAAACACACCGAATGCCAAAAGCACGATCAGATCCCCGAACCTTGCTTTGGCTTGTGCGTAAGTTAAAAGCGGAAATCCGTGAACGGTTTTTTCGCGCACGTGCTCGTCGCTGGCGAAGATGCCGCGAATGGGGATTTGTTTTTCCCGACAAATCTTCATGATTTTGTCACAGCCGTCCCCCATACCGTAGATGACGATATTCTTTTCGGTTTGTTTTAAATATTCCCACAAATCAGTGTTCCGTTCCATTTTGCTCTCTCCTGTTGAACTGGGATGATTGTAACATAGTTTTCAAAGAAAGTAAAGGAGATGCCATGAAGCACGTCGGTATCATCAGTGAATTCAACCCCTTTCATAACGGCCACGCCTATTTGATTGAAACCGTCAAGCGTGCGTTCCCCGAAAAGGGTGTTTTGTGCGTGATGAGCGGCAATTTCGTACAAAGAGGGTCTTTTGCCATTCAGGAAAAATACAGCCGTGCCCGCACCGCGGTTGCAAACGGCGCCGATCTGGTTTTGGAAATCCCGTTTCCGTTTTCATGTCTGTCGGCGGAAAGCTTTGCCCAAAGTGCGGTTTCCATTCTCTCCCGATTGGGGATCGTTGATACTTTGGCGTTCGGAAGTGAGATTTCCGATCTTGGCGTATTAAATCAATGTGCCGACCGTCTGTTCGATCCTCAGTTTACTCATCGTTTGCAGCGCTATCTTTCGGAAAACAAGGCGGTGGGCTACCCCTCCGCACGCGAAGGTGTCTACGAAGAAATGTACGGAAAGGAAGAAGCCCTTTCTTCTTCCAATGCCTCTCTTGCACTGGAATATCTTTTGGCGATCCGAAGCCAAAAAGCCGCCCTTTCCCCCTTTGTGGTAAAGCGGCTCGGCGAGGGAATCAAAAGCGTGGCTTTGGACGGCAAAACCGTTTCCGCGACCGCAATTCGCCGCGCCGTTTTCGAGGGAAAGGAAATCGGTTCTTACGTCCCCCCCGAAAGTGTTTCGGAAATGAAGCGGGAAGAGCAGGCGGGACGCTTTCCCGTCACCATGGAGCGCTTGGCACAGGTGGCGTTTTATTTGCTCAAGACCCGCCCACGGGAAGAGCTTGTGCACCTTTACGGCTTTTCTTCGCTTTGCGATCGGGCAAAGCGATTTGCTCCGGAATGTGAAACGCTCGAGGAGCTGGTTGAAAAAATGAAAAACCCCAGTGTGACCGACTCGCGCATCCGCAGAGCGCTGGTGGCACTTTTGTGCGGCATCCCCCGCTATGCCGAAAAAGAAATTCCGCTTTACACCTTGGTTCTGGCGGCAAACGATAAGGGAAGACAGATCTTGGGTCAAATTAAAGAGGGAAGTCAAATTTCGGTGTTTACCAAGCCCTCGCACCCGCTTCGGGAAAATCGGGAAGACGTTTTGCGTCAGGCAAGCGCCGCCCATCTGGCAGATGAGATTTATTCTATGGCCTTTCCCGAAAAACAGGACAGCGGCTATTTTTTCAAACAGTCACCCACTATGATTTGACAGGATTAACAAGCATTGACAGTGCAACTATTCTTGACGAAAAACGTCGTTTATGATAGAATCGAAATGCTCCGTATTTTGCAAAAACGGATCAGAAAGGAAGTGATAAAATGAGAGCCAAACAAAAAACGCTATGTCGGTTTTTGTCGATTTTTCTTTGCCTTTTAATGTTATCATTTCATTTTCCGCTTTTAGCGAGCGCGCAGGAGCAAAGAAATCAAACGGTCACAGGGATTGTCAACGGGACGAACGTCCGTGTTCGCACCTCCCCCGGCACCGCTTCCGACGCCAATCTTTTGAAACATAACGGAAACATCGTTCGTTTGAATCTTCCCCATGCGCTTGCCATTTTGCAAAGTAACGTCCCCGATGAAAACGGCGGGGGCACACCTTGGTATCAGGTTTCGTTTCAGTATCAAGGGACCGCGCTTTCCGGCTATATCCGTTCGGATTTGGTAACGGTTAACCAAGTCAACAATACTCCCTCCACCGATTTGACGTTTGAAGAGCAGCTTGCCGCGTTTCCCGAAAGCTACCGCGGATCGCTTCGCGCCCTCCACGATGCCCATCCGAATTGGTATTTTGAGCCGTTTGATACCAAGCTTGATTGGAATGCCGTTCAAAACGCAGAAAACGTATTGGGCAAAAGCTTTACTAATTCTACCATTCTTTCTCATTATTCCACCATTCCCGGCAGCTACGATTGGTATACGGATACTTTCTTTCCTCAAGAAGCCCGAGTTTGGTATCAGGCGGCACCGGAATTAGTCGCGTATTATATGGATCCGCGCAATTTCTTGAACGAACAGGATCTGTTCCAGTTCGAATCGCTCGCCTTTAACGTGGCCACCCAGACCGAGGCCAATATCGAAGCTATGCTGAGGGGTTCCTTTATGGCAGGGCAGCAAACCCCCGGCCCCGACGGCACGCCCATTTCTTATGCGATGGCGTTTTTGCTCGCCGCGCAGGCAAATGGGGTCAGTGCATTCCATTTGGTCGCCCGCTGTATTCAAGAGGTCGGCTGGAACGGGCAAAGCTATTGTAAGGGTCAGTATCCCGGCTATGAGGGCTATTACAATTTCTTTAATATCGGCGCATATAATGGTGCTGCAGACGGGATGGAGTATGCCAAAAACCACGGCTGGACCTCTCCTTATCTTGCCATTACCGCCGGCGGCGCCTTCATCGGCGGAAACTACATCGCAAGGGGACAGAACACTCCCTATTTTCAAAAGTATAACGTGGTCGAACCCGACAAGGTTGCAACGCATCAGTATATGACCAATGTCGCCGCCGCTCGCAGCGAGGGGCGCATTCAGTTTGGAAAATATCAGGAAATGGGCTTTTTGGAAAGCAGTTTCACGTTCCGCATTCCCATATATCAAAATATGCCCGAAAGTGCCTGCCCCGTTCCCGCACCGGCGGGAAGCCCGAACAATTTCCTTCGCAGTTTGTCCATCGACGGATATTCGTTAACGCCTACCTTTGATTTGTATCAACAGCAATCGCAGTTCACGCTCATCATCAACGGTGATATTTCCAGCTTGAACGTGTCAGCGGTTGCCGTCAGTTCTTCCGCGACCTTGATGGGAAATCTGGGCACGGTTCCGATCTGGACAGGGGAGAATCTTCTCACCGTCACCTGTACCAGTGCCAGCGGCATTCCAAAGCACTATACCATTCGGGTTCTGCTCAACGGAACGGGCTCGGATGGCGAAAAGCCGGATCCGGGAACCGGTGAGCAGCCCATTCCCTCCGGTTGGAATCCTCCGCAAACGATTCGCGGTGTTATGATGACGGGGATTGCTCCCGGCACGGACGTCGGCTCATTCCTTTCCTCCTTGGGGGTGTTCGGCAGAGCGTATGCCGTTCTGACCGATGAAAACGGAACGCCGGTTGCCGGCGGTGCCATGCGAACCGGTCTTCTTTTGAATTATTTTGACGGTACCAATACCACCCAATTTCGGATCGTCCTTTACGGGGATGCCAATAAGGATTCTGCCATTGATGCCATCGACCTTTTGATGGTGCGAAGGAATTTGCTTGGCATCACAGCCCTCGATGCGTCTTCA
>JAZNNH010000060.1:0-9200 GCA_045580105.1 Eubacteriales bacterium
CGATTGCACGTCCCAGAGCCACACGCTGCTTCTGACCGCCCGACAAAGCCTTCGGCTTACGGTCGAGCAAGTGGGTGATATCCAGAATGCGGGCTGCATCCTCAACCTTCTTCTTAATGGTTTCCTTCGGAACCTTGCTCAGCTTCAAACCGAATGCCATGTTTTCAAACACGGACATGTGAGGATACAGAGCGTAGTTCTGGAACACCATCGCGATATCTCTGTCCTTGGGAGCAACGTCGTTAACCAGCTTGTCGCCGATGAACAGTTCACCCTCGGTGATTTCTTCGAGACCTGCTACCATACGCAGGGTGGTAGACTTACCACAACCGGAAGGACCTACCAAGATGATAAACTCTTTGTCTTTGATTTCAAGGCAAAAGTCGGTAACTGCGGTAACGCCGCCGGGATACTTCTTGAAAATGTGCTTTAAAGATACACTAGCCATTTTTTCCTCCTAAAATATGCATAGGGATTCCCCTACAATTTACAACACACATATCTTAGCAAATTTCTCTGTCAAAAGAAAGATGTTTATTTCCCAAAAATTGATTTTTGAATTTATGTATTTTCAACAAAAAACAACATAAAAATATAAATCGTAAATAAAAATATACTGTAATTTCAATCTATTTTCAATTCAGTTATATATTTTCCAATAATAACATAACTCCATAAAAACCGTTTCATTCTTTGCAAAAATCATTTAAATTTTAAATTTATTCATAAAACTTACATTTTTTCCTTGCCACAGAGCTTGTTTTCTTGATATAATAATGAAAACAAAAACAAATACAAGGAAATCAAAATGGCTTTTAACAAACGAATCTTCTCTATTCTGTTAGCGGAAGCCAAAGGCGACCGTTCCTGGCGGCAATTCGCCATGGACTGTGACATCAGTTACATCCAGATGAGAAAGCTGGCGCTGGGTCAGCAGGAAAACTCCCCCCGAAAAAAATTAATGACAAAGATCGCCCAGAACGCGGCAGGCGGAATCACGCTGGAGGATCTGATGTTCTGCTGCGGCATTGGAGCCGCAGAAACCGAAAAGAAACCCAGCGGGGCACTTTCCCGCTCCGGTGATCTGATCGGCGAAAAATTTCAAGCTCTTTCTATGGGACAAAGAAAGATGGTTCTCGATTTTATCGACTTTTTGACCAACCGATGAACACCACCCTTCTTTCCTACTTAAAAGAAAGTCAGGAAGCAATCCTTTCCTATTACCGTAAAAATCCCCCCTTCGCCCTGTCCCCGGCGGAGCTGATGGAAGGATGCTTCGTTTATTTCGAGCGCGGCGGCAAACGTCTGCGCCCTGCCATTTGCCGTATGGCGGCAGGCGCGTTGGGCGGCAAAGACGCCGAGAGCGCCGCAACCCCTTGTGCGTTGGCGCTGGAACTGTATCATAACTGGACGCTCATTCACGACGATATGATCGACCACGACGACACCCGTCGCGGCAAGAGTGCCGTTCACAAGCTGATCGCCGATCGGCTCTCTGATTCGGTATCCGAAGAGATTGCCAAAGAATACGGCTTTGACGTCGCTCTTTTGGCAGGCGATGCCCTGCACAGCGCCGCTGTTTCCTATCTTTCTCAGCTGTCCGACTCCGGATTTACGCCCCCTGAAGTGACCTTAAAGATTCTTTCCCTTTTGGAGGGAAATTACGGTCCCCGACTCATCAGCGGGGAAACCGTGGACACCAAGAACGGACTGATATACGAACAAGGTGATTTCTTCCGATTGGAAAAGCAGGACGTCATTCAGATGATGGCGGACAAGACCGGCGCGCTCTTTGGCATCAGCGCTCTTTCCGGCGCGCTGATCGGCTCCGGCTCCTCCGACGAAACCGCTCCCCTTCCCCGCGCCCTTGCTTCCTTTGCCGAAGCTTGCGGCATCGCCTTCCAGTTGCAGGACGACATTTTGGGCATCACCTCCACGCAGGAAAAACTGGGTAAGCCCATCGGAAGCGACATTCGCGAAGGAAAGCCCACCGTTTTGCTTTTGACCTCGTATCAAAACGCAAGCGAGGAAGAAAAGCTCTTTTTGCGGGAAACCGTCGGAAAATCGAAAAACGAGGATGAAATTCTGCGCGCACTTGACATTCTTTTGTCCCGCGGCGGCGTAGAAGAAACGAAAAAACTTGCCGGCGAATATCTCGCCCGCGCACAGAGTGCCCTCTCTCTCCTGCCTTCTTCCCCCTGGAAGAATCTTTTGGGAGATTGGTGTGACTTTATGCTGAACCGAGAATTTTGATTGTGTGAAAAAACGATGAAACGAACTCTTTCTTTTCTGTTGGCGTTTTGCTTGGCTCTGACCTGTTTTGTGCCGGTATCTGCCGAAAAAGACGCCATTTACGACCTGACCTTGGATTCTCAGGGGGTCTACGTGTTCAATACGCAAACCGGAACTCCCATTTACGAGAAAGCCCAGGATTCCAGAATGTTTCCGGCGTCCACCACGAAAATTATGACGGCTTTGGTGGCGCTCGAGCTTTGTGAAGACCCGAAAAATGAAACCGTTACCGTGCCCGACACGCAGATGTTCGAATACATCATCGAAGACGGCGGGGTTCATATGCAGCTTCTGCGCGGTGAAACGTTCACCGTTTACGATCTTCTCGTGGGGCTGATGATGTCCTCGTTTTGCGACGTCGCTGATCTGATTGGCTATCACTTCGGAAACGGAAACGTTTCTGATTTCATTGCAAAAATGAACCAAAAGGCAGAGTCCCTCGGGCTGGAAAACACCCATTTTGAAAACACCCACGGTCTGCACGGCACCAACCACTACTCCTCTCCCAAGGATATTGCCGCGTTTTTTGCCGAAGCGATGAAAAATCCCTTCTTTCGCGAGATCATATCGCTTCGCAATTATACCATTCCCGCCACCGATCTTTCCGCGCAAAGACAGTTGAAATACACCGTCAGCATCTACTATCCGACCAACGACTACTATCTGGACAGCTTCATCGGCGGCAAATCCGGCTTCACCGATCAAGCAGGAAGATGCCTGGTTACTTACAGCGAACAGGACGGCATTAGTTTTATCTCCGTTTTGCTCGGTGCCAACATGGACTCTTCCCGCAAGTACAATGAAAACATGGCATGGGTCGAAACCCACATGCTCATCTCCTATTGCTATGAGAATTTCGAATTGCAAACGGTACTGCACGCCGGAGATGAAGTCGCCAAGGTGGGCATTCTTGATTCCGAAACCAAGCTGCCCGTTTTGGCAGGCGAAGACATCGTCGTTTTGACCCGAAAAGGCGCTCAGCCCAGCTATCGTTTGGATCTGCCCGACATCATCCACCTCGATCAGGTGCAAGACAAAAAGCAGATTGGAACGGTCAAATTGGTATTCAACGACGAAGAATCCGAGGCGGAATACCCTCTCCTGCTTTCCTGGGACAAAGTTCCCATCACCACCAAATCCAAAATTGAAAAAGGTGCCGAAAGCGCATTCGCTGCCGTTTCCGGACTTTTCCGCAGTGACAAGATATTCTTAACCCTCTTGATTCTGCTTCTTTTCGTGGTTGCCATCTGCATTCCCGCCATGAAGATCACGCAGATCCTCCACAAGAAAAAATCCCACCGTCCCAAGCACTAAACAAAACAGCCCGACATTCAGTCGGGCTGTTTTATTTCGCTGTTTTCCTTTTGCTCTGCATCAAGCCTTTTTCTGACGGCTTCCTGCTTGAAGCATATTTTTCCTTATGCCTTCAAATGATCTTTGAGCATTTCAATGGCAGCATTCTGCAAGGTCGGTGCCACCGTATCGGTAAAGTTCGTGGTGCGCGCTTCGTAGCCACCTTCCGCAAATGCCTCGGTGGAGGGCAAATATCCTTGCGCACCGTTGGCAAGGCAAGCGGAAAGAACGAACAGCTCCGGAACGGCGTTTCTGGGTGTGACCGCATATTCCGTAAAGGGCTCTCCGCCGTAACCGATGATAGCGATTTTACCGAAGGCGATCATCGAAACCGGCACCTTCTGGATCAGCGTTACGTTTTCCATATTGGCAATTCGACGGATCTCACCTTTTTCTGCCAGATTCGGTTTAAAGGGCAAGGGCTCTTTTGCCGTGATCTTTCTGGAAAGTTCGATGCACTCGTCCAAACGTTCGATGCCGTTGGTGTTGGTGGGAATGCGCTTCATTTCCACAGTAGCGGAAAGCTTGCCGGGCTCGACTTTACTCGTCTGATTCCAGAGGTCTACGACAACGTCGGTGATGATGCGGCCCATTTTTTGGCTATACGCATATTTCTTCTCGTAATAATCGGGGTCCCCAATTTTTGCAATGGGAGGTCCGAACACGTTATAGTGGTTGGTATCGCCCTGACAGCCGTTGAGCAAAACACAATGAACGTCCTTCAGATCTTCTTCCGTCATTCTGCGCACAAAACCGGGCCAGTCAGCACTGATTTTAGTGCCGCCAATCACATCCGGATGGGTCTGGAAGTTGACAAGGGCAATGTCTTTTGCCCCTTCTCTTTCAAACTTTACAAGACGAACGGTGTTGTCTGCCTCTCCCAGCGGATGGTCAATGTCGGGATTGAGAAAGCCCGGGTTGGTTTTGACCGTGCCGTCCTTCATGCGGAAGCGGCGAACAAAGGAAATCGGCTCTGCCGTTTCCTTTTGGGCGATGGAAATGCTCGCCTCTTTTCGGTCGTCCAGCGCCATGCGGCAAACGTCCACGTATTTGCGCTCCAAAAAGTATTGATAACTCGGATCGGTCGGACCGGCCGGTCCGGCGGTGGTAGAAGTGTGCTGGTGCACGGCCTGTGCCATGACGTGATCCATGGGGATTCCGAGTTCTTCCGAAATCAGAGTGCGGTAATGGGTCACCGCCTTTTCATTGATGTACATAAAATCGGCAGTGATCAGCAAAGCCGTGTCTTCGCCCTGCGTGATTGCCAGTGCGTTGAGCTGAATGGGATCGCGCACACCGTCTGCAAATCTGCGGGAAAAATATCCGGTCAATTCGGTGCCCAAAGGCGGGGTCACATCAACTCTTGCAAAGCCAGCTTGAAACATAATCTTTCTCCTTTTTGATCCCTTTTTACCGCGGGATTTTTTCTCTTAACTATAAGATAAAACAAATTGTTTCCAATGGCAAGAAAAGAGACAGATTTTTTCTTTAAATCAGTCATTTTTCTGTTATTTCAATTTCTTGTGTTCATCCAGCATTTCTTTGATGGATGCAGGAATATCGGTGGCAACGGATTTGGTGAAACGAGTGCTCATTGCCTCGTATCCGCCTTCTTCAAAGGCCTGGGGGGAAGGAAGATAGCCCTCTCCGCCGTTGACCAGACACGCGGTGATCACGTACAGATCAGGAGCCGATTCTCTGGCCTTGGTTGCATACCAAGTAAAGGGCTCTCCGCCAATGCCTGCAATGGCAATATCGCCCAGACCCAAAACGGCAGTCGGCACTTTCTGGAACAGCTTTTCATCGTGAAGCTGAAGCACTCTGAACATTTCTGCAAGTTCTCCCGTGATGAGCTTCAATTCACCGGCATCGACCTTTTTCTTCATTTCGCGGAAGCGGTCGACCTCATCGATGTATTTGGTGTTGGTGGGAATGAAGCTTGCGCGGTTGTGGCAAGTGATCGGAGTGGCTTTTGTTTCTTTAGTCTGATCCCAAAGATCGATGACCGCATCGGTGATGACGCGTCCCATCTTGCGGCTGTGAGCATAGCGCTTTTCGGCAAAGTTGGGCTCAGATCTTTTGGCAATCGTGGGCTTGGTTACATCAATGTGATTGGTGTCACCCTGCGCACCGTTGACCAGAATGCAGCGAACGCCTTCGATGTCTTTTTCGGTCATACGGCGAACAAAGCCGGGCCAATCCGCACTGATTTTGGTGCCGCCGATCACGTCCGGATGGGTGGAGAAGTTAACAAGGGCAATGTCTTCTTTTCCTTCGCGGAAAAAGCGAATCAGGCGAACGGTATTGTCGGCCTCTCCCAAAGGAGAATCCACGTCGGGATTCAGGCAACCGGGGTTGGTACGAGTGGAACCGTCCTTCATGCGGAAGCGGCGGATAAAGGAAAGCGGCTCTGCCGCCTGTTTTTCAGCAACGCCCATGCGAGCGTCGGCTAGATCATCCAGTGCCATTTTTGCCACGTCGCAGAACTTACGGTAAAGAACGTCAAGGTAGTCCCTGTCGGTCACGTTGGAAAGCTGACCGGGCTTGCCGCCGATGCGCATAGAGGTGTGCTGATGCAACCCCTGAAGAAACACGTTTTCGAAGGGAAGCTGAACCGCGGCGGAAATGCGCTGACGAATTTCATCGGCGGCTTCCAATCGAACGTATAAAAGATCTCCGGTAATAAACACCGCGGTGTTGTTATCATCCTTTACCGCAAGGGCAACCAATTCGATCGGATCGAGGATGCCATCTGCACGGCGGTCGGAAAAATAACCGGCAATCGGAGTTCCAAAAGGGGGTGTAATATCGACTCTTGCAAAACCTGCTTGAAACATGATTCTTTCTCCTTTATATCTATATCTGTCTGTTTTGCTTTTTGCAAAATTAGGATAAACCAAACCACTCTTTTTGTCAATACAAGGGGATGATTTTAAACAAAAAAAGAGCGAAAAATCGCTCTTTTTTCAACTTTATTTAAAAAACGTTTCATCAAAGGGCAGCGAAATGACAAAACGCATTTCGATCTGGGGAGAGGCCGCATCCGGCAACCCTTGGCAAAAATCCTTTTCATGGCCGACAAACACCACGCTGAGCCCTGCCACCTCTTCGCTTTGACGGGGCACGGTATCTCCTCCTGCCTTCAACACACCGCAAAGACGGGCATAGCAAAGAAAAAGCACTTGTCCGTTTTCATCCGGCTCGCAAAGGGGACGGGCAAAAAAGAGCCTTGTCGGGTCAATCCCCAGCTTTCGCAAAAAGGAAAGACTTTCCTGATTTGCCTTTGGCAGCAGATGGCAAAACAGCCGTCGCGCCAAATCTTCCCCCTCATAGACGGGAAGCGCGTCATAATAGGCGCGTGTTTTTTCAAGATCAAGCTCCAGTTCATAGGAGCCGATCACCTCATTCATCACGGTCTTCTGCAAAGGTATCACCTACGATTTCCAGTTCAATCTTTCCGCCGGAAAGATCCGACAGAAGTCGGGACAGCACGTTTTTTTCCTTTTCCGAAACCAAAAGGGATAAAATCACGTTTTCCCCGAATTCCTTTCCGGTAATGCGCGCCGCACGGCTTTCCAATTCAAATTCCACTTTGGAAAACAAGGGATAAGGAATGGCGGCCTTTCCGATATAGACCTTGGAAAAACGGCAGATTCCTGCCGCGGCAATGGCATCTCTTGCCCCTCTGGCATAGGCGCGGGCAAGTCCTCCCGCTCCCAAAAGAATGCCGCCGAAATATCGGGTCACGACCACACAAAGCCCCGTCACGTCCTCTTTTTTCAGAACCTCCAGCATCGGAATGCCTCCGGTTCCTTTGGGTTCTCCGTCGTCGTCAAAGCGCTGGATGTTACCCTCGCGATTGATGAACGCCGAAACGTGATGACGGGCATCGGGATCTTTTTTTCTGGCTTCTTCCACAAACGCCTGTGCTTCTTCCCAAGTTTGGCAAGGCATCACTCGGCCGATGAATTCACTTTTCTTTTCCGTGAAGCTGCTTTCCGCAAAGCCACGGACCGTACGGTAGTATTCCATCAGTATGCATCCGCCAAGTCGATATAAAGATGTCCGTTTTCGGAGATATAGCGCTTTCTTCCGTCCAGATCATCCCCCAAAAGAATCTCGAACATCTGTCGGGTTTCGTATTCATCCTCGGGCATAATCCGAATCAATCTTCTGGTTTCCGGGGACATGGTCGTGCGGCGCATCATATCCGGTTCGTTTTCTCCCAAACCCTTGGAGCGCTGCACCGTGAATTTTTTATCGCCCAGATCCGAGAGGATCTTGTTCTTTTCTTTTTCGTCGTAGGCAAAGAAGATCTCGTCCTTGCACTGAATTTCATACAAAGGCGATTCGGCAATATATACCTTTCCTTTTTGGATCAAGGTGGGAAGCAAGCGATAGAACATGGTCAAAATCAAGGTTCGAATCTGATATCCGTCTTCATCCGCATCGGTACAGATGATGATCTTGCTCCACTTTAGGTTGTCGTAATTGAACTGCGCTAAATCCTTGTGTCCTTTGCCGATCTCAACACCGCATCCGATGATGCGCAAAAGATCAACGATGATCTCGCTTTTGAAAATACGGTCGTACCCGCATTTCAAGCAGTTGAGCGTTTTTCCGCGCACGGGAATGATGGCTTGGAATTCCGCATCACGGCCCAATTTACAGCTGGCAAGCGCGGAGTCACCCTCCACGATATACAACTCTCTCTTTTCCGTGTCCTTGGAACGGCAATTGGCAAATTTTTCAATGCGATTGGTCAGATCCACCGAGCCGGAAAGCTTCTTTTTGATGTTGACTCTGGCGCTTTCCGCACTTTCGCGGCTTCTCTTATTAATGAGAACCTGAGAGGCGATGCGATCCGCATCCGTGGGATTTTCCGCAAAGTAAATCTCCAGCTTTTCATCAAAAAATTCCACCATCGCTTCGGCGATGAATTTGTTGGTGACTTCTTTTTTGGTCTGATCGGAAAAAGAGGCAACGTTGGAAAAGCAGTTGGTGACCAGAATCAGGCAGTCTTCCACGTCCTGAAAACTGATTTTCGCCTCGTTTTTATTGTATTTTCCGCCGGCTTTCAAATAGCCGTCAATGGCGCGAAGGAAACTGGACTTGACCGCCTTTTCGGGGCTTCCGCCATGCTCCAGCCAACTGGAGTTGTGGTAATATTCCAGTTTTTGGGTTTTGGCTGAAAAGCAGAACGCCACTTCCATGCGAACGTCGTATTCGCTCTTGTCTTCTCTGTCTTTTCCTCGTTTTTCGCCCTGCCAGAATTCGGGAACGGTGAGCGTTCCCACCTTTCCCTCGGTTTCATTGACTTCATTGTTTTCGTTGATCTCGGCCATTTCGCGAACGTAGTCCAAAATGCCTTCCTTGTAGAGGTAGGAATGCTCCGACCACACCCCGTCCGCGCCCTGATAGCGAAGATCGAGCTTCAACCCGCCGTTGACCACCGCCTGACGGCGCATCACGTCGGTAAAATACGATTCCGGAATTCCGATTTCGGTGAAAACGTCTAAGTCCGGCTTCCAAGTAATGACCGTGCCGGTTCTGCG
>JAZNNH010000061.1:0-6980 GCA_045580105.1 Eubacteriales bacterium
CGAGTTCGCAGCACTCTTCGATGGCTTCGATGACCTTGTCGGTCACAAGAACGGAGCCGGAGAATTTTTCACCGCCGTGGAGCACTCTGTGTCCCACTGCGCCGATTTCGGACAGATCGGAAATCACACCGATTTCGGGATCGGTCAGGGCTTTGACAACCATGCTGATGGCTTCGCCGTGGTTTTTCATTTCAACCGCGGTGGTATAAGCGTCACAGCCGGGTTTCTGATGTTTGAATTTACCGCCTTCGATACCGATACGCTCACAAAGACCTTTTGCCATGAGCTGATCGTTTTGCATATCGATCAACTGGTATTTTACAGAGGAAGAACCTGCATTGATAACTAAGATTTTCATCGTTTTTTTCCTTTCATCCTAATTTTGCAAGAGAATTTTACCACAAAATCTTTCACTTGGCAAGTGATTTATCTTTTTTCCTATTATTTTATATATTTTCAAAACTTTTTTACGGCAAAAGCCCCTGCTGCTTCATAATTTCAAGTTTGAGCCGAACCAAGCGCGGATCCACCTTCAAAAGCCGCGCGATCTGCTCGCCCGTTTTGCCCTCGGTCACAAGAGCGGACACGCTCTCGTCGGGCACCAAAAGCTCCGCGGCAAACAAATTGGCTTCGTATTCCGGCTTCAGGGTCATATCCACAAGGAAGCTGTCCTGCACGATGCTGTCCTCCCCCATTTCACGGTGAAGGACGTGGTGACCCAGCTCGTGCGCCAGCACCTCGCCCGCCCTGCGGCGCGAAAGACTTCCTTTTATAAAGACGAAGGGTTTACCTAAAACAACCTTATACATTCCCTCTAAGTTTTGAAACTCGGGACAGGACACCACCTGCACCCCCATCTCTTCTGCCAGAAGAAAGGGATTGGAGCTTTTGCACTTCTCCTTCCATTCGCGGCAAAGAGAAGCAATTCGCAGCATCTCGTTCAAAGCTCTTCCCGACTTTCAGCGCGGTCTGCCTTGCGGCTTTCTTTTTTGGCAGCCCAATAGGCGGCGATGATGGCTTGCATGGCAGCGTCGCGATCTTCTTCTTCAATCTTACCACCGGCAAACAGACCCGAAACCGCCTGCACCAATTCATACAGCTGTGCCTTTGCAGAAGCGGAAGGGGCGGCAACGATGCTCTCCTCCCCCGCAGACAGAAGATTTTCAACGGTGGTATTCAGTTCTGTCGCCAAGCGCATGGTGATCTCAATGCTGGCAGGATAGCGCTTGCCCATTTCATAATTTTGCAGGGTTCTCAAGCTAATCCCCGCGCGCTGCGCCAGCGCGCTCTGCGAAAGATGTGCTTCTTTTCTCGCGGCTTTCAATTTTTCGGAAAAATTCATACACCCTCCCAATACGAATAAAATTTCACAAATTTACCATTGACAACGAACGATGTTTCGTGTATGCTATTTACGAAATACCGTTCGTATTTATTATATCGATACGAACGAAGTTTGTCAAGAGGGGTCGAACGATGGAACGCAGTATTTTGCATTGTGATATGAATAATTTTTACGCCTCGGTGGAGCGGCTGTACGATTCTTCGCTGATGGGAAAGCCGATTGCGGTGTGCGGCGATGAGAAAATGCGCTGCGGCATCGTTCTGGCAAAGAGTGAGGAAGCGAAGCGATACGGTGTGAAAACGGGGGAGGCGATTTGGCAGGCGCAGGCGAAATGCCGCGAGCTTGTGATCGTGCCGACGCATTTTGAGCGCTACGCACACTTTTCGCGCTTGGCAAAGGAGATTTACTGTCAATACACCGACCTTGTCGAGCCGTTCGGTTCGGACGAATGTTGGCTGGACGTGACCTCCTCCCGCTTGGCGTTCGGGGACGGCGTGAGAATCGGGGAAACCTTGCGAACCCGCATCAAGCGCGAATTGGGGCTGAGCATTTCCGTGGGGGTTTCGTTCAACAAGCCCTTTGCCAAGCTCGGAAGTGACATCCGAAAGCCCGATGCGCTGACGCACCTGCCGCGCGAGAGCGTGCCCGATCTGGTTTGGCCGCTTCCGGTGGGGAATCTGCTTTGGGTGGGGCCGAAAAGCGAGGCGACGCTTTCGTTTTTCGGAATTCGAACCATTGGGGCTTTGGCGCAGGCGGACGATTTGTTTTTAAAACTGAAATTCGGAAAAAACGGAGCGCAAATGAAGCGCGTGGCGCGGGGCGAGGACACCAGCCCGGTGACGCCCGTGGACGCCCCGGCACCGATGAAGAGCATCGGGCACGGGGTGACGATGCCGCGGGACTTGGAAACGGAGCAGGAGGTGTGGCTTTTGATTTTTGCGCTTTGTCAGGAGATCGGAAAAAAGCTGCGCTTCCACGAGAAAATCGCGCGCGGTGTGGCGCTGGAATGCAAGGATCGCAATTTTTTCGTTAAAACGCTTCAATGCCGCCTGGCTGAGCCGTGCGACTGCACGATGACGCTGGCGCGCGCGGGCTTTTTCCTCTTTCGGGAGCGGTATCTGTTTCGTGAGCCCTTGCGCGCGATCAGTGTTCGCGCGATTGATCTTCAGGATGCCAAAGAGGGACAGCAGCTTTCTTTGTTCACCGAGGCGCGCCAGATTCGGGGGCAAGTGCTCGACAGTGCCTGTGACTCTTTGCGCACCCGATTCGGGGACAAGGTGATCGGGGCCGCGTCGCTACTGCATTATCACCTGCCGCACGAGGAAGACCCACCACCGCCTGCCTTTCAGAAGGTGTGAAGCAAAATCGGCAAAAAAACAAGGATCCCATTTGGGATCCTTGTTCGTTTTTCGTCATATTTCGCGCGGCAGTGAAAAATCAACTGTTTTTCATGACCACCGTTTCGATGCAATCGCCAACGTGTTCGCTGGCGTCGGCACAATCTTCCATTTTGTCGTAGATTTCACGCCAGAAGAAGATTTCCAAGGGGTCTTTTGCATTGCGGCGCAGATTCAAGCTTGCTTCCATATGAAGGCGGTCGCACTCTTCCTCGGCGAAGTTGAGCTTGACGATCATATCGTGGAGTTTTGCGGGCTTTTTGAAGTTTTCAAATTCAACCACAAGATCCTTCATCTGACAGCAGCATTCCACCAATTTTTTGGCAAATGCGATCGATTCGGGGGTGACAGCCTTGATTTGATCCATATAGAAGCGCTGGAGCACTTCTTCCACGGAATCCGTTACGTTGTCGATGTTCTGGCTGATCTGTGCCAGATCTTCACGGTCAACGGGAGTGACGAACGCCTTTGCCAGAGCATGGGACATTTCGTGCTTCTTTTCGTCACCTTGGTGCTCGAAGGCATGCATCTTTTCCAATCTTTCGTGGAACAACTCGGGATCGTACTGTTCCAGACAATCTACGAGATACTCTGCAGCTTTGACGGAGATTTCCGCTGCCTCAATAAGATTTTGGTAATAAAACTTATCCTGTTTGCTTGCCATAATTCGACCTACCTTTCTTTAAAAAAGCCACATAAAGAGCTTTGTCATTAAAAATCCTACCAATCCGCAACCGGGGAACGTGAGAATCCAGGTCAGTACCATTTCCTTCACCACGCCCAGGTTGATGGCCTTGATGCTCTTGACCGCGCCCACGCCCATGATGGCAGTGGTTTTGGCGTGTGTGGTGGAAACGGGCAAACCGAAGACGGAGCAAAGCAAGAGCGACGTGGAAGCGGCAAGGTCGGCAGAGAAGCCCTGGTATTTTTCCAGTTTCACCATATCCATACCCACGCTCTTGATGATCTTTTTGCCGCCGATGGCGGTGCCGATACCCATAATCAAAGCACAGAGCACCATGATCCAAGTGGCGGGCTGCACGTCGGCGGGAATTTCCATCTTGCCCTGGGACATGAAAAAGCAGAAAATGATGATACCCATAAATTTCTGTCCGTCCTGCGCGCCGTGCATAAAGGCGGAGTAGGCCGCACCCACGATTTGAGCGTATTTGAAAATCGGCTCGGTTTTTCTGCGTTCCACGTTTCGGAAAATTTTCGTGACCAGTTTGCAAACCACCCAAGCAAAGCCAAAGCCGAGGGTCACGGAAACGACAATTCCGTAAAGCACCTTGACCCATTCAGCACCGTTCACGCCGTCAAACGAGCCGTGGAGCGCGATGGCGGAGCCGGTGAGCCCTGCGATCAGCGCGTGGCTTTCACTGGTGGGGATTCCGAAGAAGAACGCCGCCGTAGCCCAAGTCACGATCGCAAACATCGCCGCGGAAAGAGCGACTGTTGCCTCGGTACTGTCGTTGCCGAAGTTGACCATCTTGGTGATGGTCTGAGCAACCTTGGGGCTGAGCATCGTCATCACGTATACACCCAAGAAGTTGCACGCAGCCGCCATCAAAATGGCCGCGCGAGCGGACATGCAGCGCGTTACCACGCAGGTGGCAATGGCATTGGGGGCATCGGTCCAACCGTTGACCAGGATAACACCCAGGGTCAAAGCGGTTGCCAAAAGCAAAAGCGGGTTATCCAATACCTGATGCAAAAAGAACGTAAAATTCAGTTCCATCTTATTCCTCCGAAACAACCTTCACAGACAAGAACACCTTCTCTGCGTTGATATCCCATTCTTTTGCGCCTTCCGACAACTGCTCGGTCAGGCGGCAAGCCAACGTGTCTGCACCGATCTCTTCCTGGTGTTCCAAAGCGAGAGCAACCAGTTTTTCGTTGCCGGAAATGCCGATCTCGATGCGGTCGGTAACGTTAAAGTCGGCTTCTTTTCTCATCGTCTGAACTTTGCTGATGATCTCGCGAACGAAGCCCTCGGTGATGAGGTCGTCGGTCAGTGTGATATCCAGAACGACGGCAAGATCGTTTTCGGAAACGGCAAAGAAGCCCTCCTTCTGTTCGTTTTGGATCAGAAGGTCTTCCCTCTCCAGCACCACTCTGCCGGAAGGAAGCTCAAGGGCGAGCGTGCCGCCTTGGTTCAACTCTTTCATCGCGGCACTGCCGTCCAAATTCTGCAGCGCGGCTTTCAGCTCGCCGAGCTGTTTGCCGAACTTCGGACCGCAGGTCTTCAATTGGGGCTTGAACGAGTAGGAAAGATATTCATCCACCTCGTCGGTAAAGACAACTTCTTTGACGTTGAGCTCTTCCCGAACGATCGCACAGCAATCTTCGTCCAATTTCGTTTCGCTCTTCACGAACATCTTCGCCAAGGGCTGGCGGTTCTTTCTGCCGGAACCGGCACGGGCGGCTCTTCCGCTGACAACGATGCGCAGAACCTGAGCCATCTCCTCTTCCAGTTCGGGACGAATCCATTCTTCACAAACCTCGGGGAAAGAACAAAGATGAACCGATTCGGGAGCATCCTTTTCCACCGAGCAGACCAGATTGCGGTAAATATCCTCTGCCATGAAAGGAATCATGGGAGCGGCAGTCTTTGCCACCGTCACAAGGGCGGTGTAAAGAGTCATATAGGCGTTGATCTTATCCTGCGGCATTCCGCTGACCCAGTAGCGTTCTCTGCCACGGCGCACGTACCAGTTGGAAAGATCGTCCACAAAGCTCTGCAGGGATCTGCACGCTTCGGGAATTCTGTAGTTTTCAAGGTTCTCGTCCACACTCTTGACCGTGGTGTGCAAACGGGACAGGAGCCAGCGATCCATCACGGAAAGCTTATCGTACTCCAATTGGTAAGCGGTGGGATCAAAGCCGTCGATGTTGGCGTACAGCACATAGAACGCGTAGGTGTTCCAAAGCGTACCCATAAACTTTCTCTGCCCCTCGACCACGGCCTTGCCGTGGAAGCGGTTGGGAAGCCAGGGTGCAGAGTTGGTGTAGAAATACCAACGAATCGCATCGGCGCCGTACGTTTCCAGTGCATCGAAGGGATCGACCGCGTTGCCCTTGGATTTGCTCATTTTCTGTCCGTTTTCATCCTGAACGTGACCCAGAACGATGACGTTCTTATAGGGTGCTTTGTCAAAGATCAGAGTGGAAATGGCAAGCAGAGAATAGAACCAACCGCGCGTCTGGTCGACTGCCTCGGAAATAAAGTCTGCGGGGAACTGTGCTTCAAACGATTCCTTGTTTTCAAAGGGATAGTGATGCTGAGCAAAAGGCATGGCGCCGGAGTCAAACCAGCAGTCAATCACCTCGGGCACACGCTTCATTTCCTTGCCGCAATGGGGACAGGGAATGGTCACCTCGTCAATATAGGGACGGTGCAGTTCGATTTCCTCGGGACAGTTGTGGCTCAACTGCTTCAATTCCGCAATCGAGCCGACCGCGTGGCGGTGGCCGCATTCGCATCCCCAGATATTCAGAGGCGTGCCCCTGTAGCGGTTACGGGAAATGCCCCAATCCTGCACGTTTTCCAGCCAGTCACCGAATCTTCCCTTGCCGATGGACTCAGGAATCCAGTTGATGGTGTTGTTGTTTTTGATCAGATTGTCACGAACCTGGGTCATACGAATAAACCAAGACTCGCGAGCATAGTAAATAAGGGGGGTATCGCAGCGCCAGCAGAACGGATAATCGTGCTCGAACTTGGGTGCATCAAACAGCAGTCCGCGTTCGGAAAGATCTTCCAGCACCTTGGGATCGGCGTCTTTCACAAAAAGGCCGGCAAAGGGAGTTTCCTGCGTCAGGCAACCGGTAGCATCCACCAGCTGAACGAAGGGAAGGTCGTATTTTCTTCCCACGCGGGCGTCGTCTTCACCGAATGCAGGTGCGATGTGAACGATGCCGGTACCGTCACTCATGGTAACGTAGGTGTCACAAACGATGTAGTGTCCTTTTTTGTTCTGTTTGACGGCAAGAGCGTTTGCCGCATCGTACAAGGGCTCGTATTCCTTGCCCTCAAGCTCGGCTCCCTGATAGGTTTCCAGCACTTCATACGCACTTTGACCCTCGGTCGCGAGGGGAGACAGAACCGCATCCAGCAATTTTTTCGCCAGATAGTAAACCTTGCCGTCTGCCGCTTTCACCTTGCAATAGTCCTCTTCGGGATTCACACAAAGCGCAACGTTGGAAGGCAGGGTCCAGGGGGTGGTGGTCCAAGCCAG
>JAZNNH010000062.1:0-4059 GCA_045580105.1 Eubacteriales bacterium
TGCGGGTGTAGTTCAATGGTAGAATTCCAGCCTTCCAAGCTGATTACGAGGGTTCGATTCCCTTCACCCGCTCCACTATGTGCTTTTAGCTCAGCCGGATAGAGCAACTGCCTTCTAAGCAGTAGGTCGGGGGTTCGAATCCCTCAAAGCACGCCATTCATGGTGGATATAGCTCAGTTGGTTAGAGCGCCAGGTTGTGGCCCTGGAGGTCGACGGTTCGAATCCGTTTATCCACCCCACTTAAAAATAAAGCCCTCGGGCTTTTATATACGGCGGAATAGCTCAGTTGGCTAGAGCATCCGGTTCATACCCGGCAGGTCGTTGGTTCAAATCCGACTTCCGCTACCAGAAAAAAGGACTTCACGAAAGTGAATACCTTTTTTCAATGAAATTCGCCTTCGGCGAGTGAAATATGCTATCGCATATGAAATAGCTTCGCTATGAAATATTTGCTTCGCAAATGTTAAGAGGCGAATTTTATTTCACATTTTGTCGCAAGACAAAATATTTCATAATCCGTAAGGATTATGAAATATTGCGTAGCAATATTTCATTAAATATGTTATAATACTTGCAGAGGTGGGATTATGAAAGAAAATAAGCTTGTTGATTTATCTATGGATTTTGCTATAAAAACAGTTAAACTCTGCGAAAATATCAAAGGTCATTATTCCCTTGTTAACCAACTTGAACGCTCTGCCACAAGTATTGGTGCTAATATCCACGAAGCCAATTATGCTCACGGTAAACCCGATTTTATCTCAAAACTTCAAATTGCGCTAAAAGAGTGTTACGAAACTGAATATTGGCTTGAATTGTTTGTGAAATCAGAGATTTTGGATAGAGAAACAGCGAAAGATTTATATAACCAATGTGGTACAATTCGCAGATTACTGATCGCTTCAATAAACACCGCTAAGGAGAATATAAAATGAAAATTTTAAGGATAATTCTTTGGGTAGTTATCTGCTTAGTTTTTCTATTAGGTTTATTATATATGTTCACTGGTTCTTTGGAGTGGTTTCCAACACCTGAGCAACAGCAAAAAGCAAAAATAGTTTCGACAATTTTGATCATTGTACCGATTGTTTCGGGTATCATACTGTTTTTAACAAGAGGAAAGAAAAATTGAGGAAAATCACCGGTTCACTTTTGGGTGGGAGTCCCAGAAAAAGCAAGTCGAAAGACTTACTTTTTCTTTTTCAACGAAATAAATCCCTAACGGGATTTGTGAAATACCCTTCGGGCGTGAAATATTCCTGTGGAATGTGAAATGCCTGCGGGCGTGGGTGGATTTATTTCATTTCACTTTGTGCGAAGCACAAAATTTCACAATGCGATAGCATTATTTCACCACTATTTTCTTGTCCCTAAATCTTTTCGGTTGTATAATCCGAGAACGGTTTTTTTATTTGACTTTTCTTTTTTCGGGGTCTATAATACCAAAAGCAGAAAACAGTCCGAAATATTTGTTTGTTTAGGAGGGAAAACCATGAAATGCGGATTTTATGAATTTGATATTACCCCTGCCTTAGGCAGTATCATTCCGGGCGGTTTTGCCGCACGATTTTCCACAGAAGTTCAGGAACCGTTGTATGCGCGCGCGTTCGTTGCCGAAACGCAAGAAAAAGCGCTGGCGGTCGTCGTGATCGATGCCTGCGGTATCACGCAGGACATTACCGATCGCATTCGCGAAAGAGTGGCAAAGTTCACTCCCATTTTGCCCGAAAACGTATTGGTGATGGCAACCCATTGTCACGGTGGCGGACCTACCTTGAATTGGGGCGAAGAAGTAGTCACTGATCCGGCCTATTTGGACTTTTTGGTCAACCGTGCCGCCGATGCCGTCACGACCGCTTGGCAGCGCGCGAAAGAATCGGAATTGGTTTCGGGCAAGGAAGAGCTTTACGGCGTTTCCTTCATCCGTGTTTATAAAATGAAGGACGGATCGTTCAAAACCAATCCCTCCCGCAAAAAGCCGGAAGACATTGTCGAGCCGCAAACCACCATCGACCCCGAGGTTTTGGTCATCGGCGTCAAGCAGGAAGGAAAACCGGTCGGTGCGATCGTCAACTTCGCAAACCATCCTGCCATCGTTGCCAATACCAAGATCAGCAGCGACTTTGTGTATTCTCTGTCCCAAGAAATGAAACAAGAGTACGGACAGGAATTTGTGACCCTGTTTGTCAACGGCGCCTGCGGCAACGTCAACCACATCAACCCTTACGACGAAACCACCCTGCTTCCCGGCAGACAAACGGTGATCGGAAAGGAAATTGCGGGAAAAGCCATCGCGGCGCTTTCCAACGCACAGCCGATGAAAGAAGCCGTCTTGCAGTCCGCTTCCAAAACCATTACGGTTCATTTCCGCAAGCCCGACGAGAAAGCCCTTGCCGAAGCCAAGGAGGTGTTTGCGTCCTACGGAGATGATCTGATCAACCACGTTCCGGGTACGCCCAAATACCGTCCCGTCTTCTTTGCACTGCAAGCGTTCCGCATCATGGCGGATAAGCGCACCGAAAGAAGTATGGAACTGCAACTGTTCCGTTTGGGTGACGTGTATCTTGCCGGCACTCCCACTCAGATGTTTACGCAGTTCGGAAAGCGCATCAAAGAAAAGATGCCCGGTGCTTGCTTGGTGTCCATTTTCTCCAACGACTATTGCGGCTACGTGCCCACACCCGAGTTGATCGGCGAAAAGGGCGTATACGAAGCGCAGCTCTGTCCCACCAGCGCACTGGAGCCCGCCACGGGCGACAAGGTCGTAGAGGGAATCCTTTCTTTGGTGAAAGACCTTAAATAACGAAACAAAAAATCGCTTCTTCGGAAGCGATTTTTTGATGCTCGAACTTTTCAAACGTTTGATTTTATGATATACTGCCGGGGAAGAAAAGGAGCAAGATATGTCGTATCGAGATTTGAATTCCTATTTGAAAGAAACCTTTGGCACAAAAGTGTATAAGATTTCACTGTCCACCCCGTTTTCGTGTCCCAATCGCGACGGCACGTGCGGGGAGGGAGGGTGCATTTTCTGTTCCGGTGCGGGCTCGGGTGATTTTGCCGCCGCCGCTTCGCTTCCCATTTCAAGACAACTGGAAGAGGGAAAGAAGAGAGTGCGCCGCAAAATGGGAGAGAATCCCACATATATTGCTTACTTTCAGTCCTTCACTTCCACTTACGGGCCGGTTTCGGTACAGCGGGAACTGTTTTCTGCTGCCATTGCCGATCCCGACGTGGTTGCGCTTTCCGTTGCGACGCGCCCCGACTGCTTGCCCGACAAGGTTCTCCTGCTTTTGGAAGAGCTGAACCGAACGAAGCCCGTTTGGGTGGAACTGGGGTTTCAGACGGCAAGAGAAGATACGGCAAAGTTCATCGGCAGAGGATATGAAAACCGCGTGTTTACCGAGGCGGTTGAAGCGCTCAACAAAAGGGGACTTTCGGTGATCGTTCATCTGATTTTGGGCTTGCCGGGGGAATCCCACCAAGATGAGATCGAATCGCTTCGCTTTGTTGCTTCCCACCCCATTCAAGGAGTCAAATTTCATCTTTTGCACGTGTTGCGGGGAACCAAGCTTTCCGAAATGGAGTATGAAGCGCTCTCTTTCGAGGAATATGTTTATCGCGTGACGGATTTGCTTCGCTTTGTTCCGCCAAAAGTCGTCATCCATCGTCTTACCGGAGACGGGAACAAAAAAGACTTGCTTGCGCCGCTTTGGAGCGCGGATAAAAAGCGGGTTTTGAATGCGATTGCAAAGCGAATTCGCGAGGAGAAAATCGTACAAGGGGACCTCTTATAAAAAAATAGAAAATTTGCAAAAAAGACTTGACAAAGCCATTTTTCTCCGCTATAATAGTCGAGCATCTGGCCCGTTGGTCAAGCGGTTAAGACACCGCCCTTTCACGGCGGTAACATGGGTTCGATTCCCGTACGGGTCACCAACAAAAAAGTCCATTTTGTCTATAAGGCAAAATGGACTTTTTTGAGTGATGCGTTCCTTTCGGAACGTGATGCGCACTTTGCGCGTGATGCGGACCTTCGGTCTGTGATGCACGCCTTCG
>JAZNNH010000063.1:0-46931 GCA_045580105.1 Eubacteriales bacterium
CCCACACCCAGCGAGGGAATAAAATTGAACACGACAACGTTCAACAGTAAGGTCAAAAGAGAAAAGAATCCGCAAAACAAATTTCGGCGGATGCCGGAAATGGCAAGAATCCAAGAGTTTTTGAGGATCTTGGGTAGCTTAATGTCAAAGGTCACGCTCATCAAATACATATAGGGACGCATCAAAAGATAAATAAGCGATAAGAAGAAGGTCAGATACAAAAGCAAGAGGAAACCAAAGCTTTGGTTGGCATAGAAATAACTGACCAGATCAAAGGCGATGACAAAGAGAAACAAAATGTCCACCAAGCCCAAAAGCATGGTCTGCTTCCAATTTTTCTTGATGCAGGAAAAGAAATCTTCCGCCAAATCCGTCGGTTCTTGACGGATGAAGTTGCGTTGAAGGTAGGTCATCGCGGCGGTGCTGATGCCGAAGGTGAAAAGCAACAGAAGACCGACGACCAAAAGAGTATTCGTGATGGCAGAGGGATAACGATGCTGAATCTGAATTCCCAAAACGCCGTGCAGGGTGTTCAACGCGTGGCTTTCCCCGTGGAGCATCACGCCCCAAAGCGGCTGAAACAAAACGTTCGTGGGGGTCTTATAAGGAACGCCGCCCACGCCGGCAAGATACGCAAACAAAGCAAAAACGGGGGCGTTGGTCAAAAAGAAGAGAAGATTCAAGATCACAATCTTCCAAAACTTTTCGCCGAAGGTAACAAAGAAGCGCTTGAAGCCAAAGGTCTTGGCCACGTCTTCTTTTTTGACGCCTTTTCCCGGCTTTAAAAATCTGTTTAACAATCCCATATTTTTTGATCCTTTACTTGTTTTTCATACTTTCGTAAGAGTAAATCCGAACGGTTTCCGAGCAAATCCTTGACCTGTGCTCGACCCCACCCGCGAGAGAGCAGGATGCGTGCCAAGGATTGTCGAAGCACCTGCGGCGTGCAGTCGCAAATTCCCAGTTTTTCCGCCCGATCTTTTAAATTTTTCCAAAAGCCCTGCCGTGTGATGCGCTTTCCGGTGGAACCCAAAAACAGAGCCGATTCCTCTTTGGATTGCAGTTCGGAAAGGGTCCGGTACGAAAGCAGCTGCTCCATCAGATTTCCCGAAACGGAAAGCTGTCTGCGCTTTGCCCCTTGACCGCACAAAACCGCCGAGTCCTCAGGCAAAAGATCGCTTCGATCCATTTGCACCAATTCGGAAACGCGGATGCCCGTTTCACACAGAAGTCCGATCATCGCCTCGTCGCGCTTGCCGCGGATGCCGGTTTCGCAAATCAAAAACAGTTTTTCGAATTCATCGTCCGTCAGCAGCGGCATTTCTTTTCGCCGAAAGGATGCCGGTGAAATTCCCGCCATCACGTCTGCCATCCCGGCGTGGTTTTGCCGCAGGAAGCGGTAATACCCTCTGACGGCGGAAATGGCACGGGAAAGCGTGCTGAGCGATACGCTTTGAGAAAGATAGGAAAAATACGCTTCCAGTTCCTCGTGCGAAAGCGAGGACAGAGGACGGGGAGAAACGTGGCGGGAAAGCGCTTCCAGATCGCGACGGTAAGACAGAACCGTGTTTTCTTTTTTTCGCTGTAGCAGAGCGCTTACATATTCTTCCACACCTATCCCTCCTCTCGTTCCTTTTTATTTTACAATAAAATATTTTACTTGACAAGAAAAAAAACGAATGTTTACAAAAAGGAAAAAAGTCAAGCAAACAAGGAACACAAAAAGGAGTAGCAAAACGACATCGCCCCCGCGAAAAGGAAGGCGCAAACAAACAAAAGGGTATAGATCGAAAGGAAGCGGAAATTGACCGTATTGCAAAAAAGAGAGGAATTGAAAAGCGTTCCGCCGAACATTCTTTTTTCTTCCGCGCGATAGGATTTCAAGGTGCCGTCACTGAAAAGCCGCAAGGAAACCATCGAACAAAAACTGGCATAGCCGCAAAAAACGGAAGTGGAAAACAGTACATAACAAAGCACCAAAACAAATAAGGGAACGCTCCCCCTTTGGTCGAACGAGGCGGCAATGGAACACAACAGATAGGAGGAAAAGAGCCCCCGTAGCAACAGCGAGAGGAACTGGAAAGCAGGTGCGTACACCGTGATCCCTAAGAAAAACGCCGCAAGATAAAGCAGCGCCTCCCCCGTAAAGTGCGCAGAAAACAAGTTTTTCCAATCAACTGATTCCAAAACCACAGCTCTTCCGCCGGCGCCGTAAAAAACAGCTTCCGTCAATAAAGCCGCAACAAAGAGTGCCATCGAAAGAAAAAAGAAGCGGTGATACCTGCCGTAACGGGCGCGGTATCGCAAACGATGATATCCTTTGATCCTGCGCATACAATCCTCCTTTTTTGTTACATTGTATACGCGAAGAATGAAAAAAAGACCGCAAGCGGTCTTTTTAACGTTGGTATTTAACTTGAGACAGAATCTCTTCGGGGTTCATATCACCCGTTACCTCACAGCGGTACAGCACGTTCCCCACGTCCAATCCGTAAAAGGTGATTTTTCCGAACTCGACCCCGCCCTCCCGCAAGGCGAGCAAAACAAGGCGGCAGGCATCGGCAAATTCTTCCCGATCGGGCTTTTCGTCACGGAAGGTAACGGAAAAATGCGTGAAAGGATAAAGCGTTTCGGAAACCGTACCGTAGTGGCCGGGAACGGGCTGATCGCGATCCACAAGCAATTCCACCTCTTCCGTGATCAGCGAAAATTCTTTTTGATGAAACACCTCGATCAGATCCGTCTTTCGCTTCATCAAAACGTAGCGGGAATAATCCGAAAAGAAGCCGTCTTCCACGTGCTCCCCGAAGCGAAGCGAGGACGTGAGCGTATTTCCTTCGTTGTCGTACGACACCGTCGCACAGTACTTCTTTTGACGAAAATCGTAGTAGAAAATCATATCCCCAAAGGTCTGATCGGGATAGTGCTCGGAAAGGTATTCTTCTGCTTTTTGTTTTTCTTGCCGATAGGCGATGGGCGTTCCGACAAAGAATAGCGGCAACAGAGTGCCGATGGCAAGCACCAAAACAAAGCCAAGACCCATCACGATTTTGCGCTTTGCTTTCAAACGCAGGATCGCCCTTGCACCGAACGCGCCGCAAAGGGCGAGAAGGGCGGACACCACGGCAAAGGAAAACGGATCGGAAAAGCTTGCCATCACGCCGTAAAACAGGGCAATTGCGCCGCCTACAAGCGGAAAGAAGAGGATGGGACAGTCAAAGAATCCCGCGACAAACGAAAACAAAAACATCAGCGGAAAGGTTGCCGCAAATCCCCTCTCCGGAAACGAAAAATAGACGCCGAGCGTCAAACAAAACGTTGCCAGAAGAAGGCGAATGTGTTTTTTTTCGGGAAGATAACAAGCTTTTGTGAGCACTGCTTTTTTCATTGAATCGTTCCTTTTCATCATTCTTCTTTTTATTATAGCAAAAACCGAGAGCGCAGTCAATTCAAAAGAAGAACACTTCCTGCTTTTTTGACAGGAAGTGTTGCAAATCTTTGGTATTGTGGCTATAATGAAATTAGCTGTTGAAAGATCCGCTCGCTTCGGCAGATTCGAGGGCGGCTTCCTCTTCCAATGCTTTGTGGAAGGCGTCCAAAACCGCCTCTTCCACCTCGGCGCGAAATGCGGCGGTAATGGGATGAGCAATGTCACGGTAAGTACCGTCGGCATTCTTGCGGCTGGGCATTACGATAAAATGTCGGTCGTTGGCAAAGATTACTTTCACATCGTGAACAACAAAAACCCCGTCAAAGGTAATGCTTGCCACTGCCAACATCGGTCCCTGTGTAAACGTTTTTCTGATTTTAACGTCCGTAATTTGCATCTTTTTTCTCCTTTTCGTATCGTCAAAACGATTTTTTCCATCTTTCGCGCTTATTATAACGATTGAATATGAATTTTAGGTGAATTGTATGATGAATGTATGTGATTTTTTTGCATTTTTGGCAAAGTCGCCAAAGCTGTATTTTTTGGGAATCGGCGGGGTCAGTATGTCCTCTTTGGCATTTTGGGCAAAGAAGCGGGGCTGCCGCGTTTCCGGCTTTGACGCAACCTTAAGCCAGGTCACCGATGCGTTGGCGCAGGCAGGCATTCCCGTTTCCGACCGCTTTGATCCCGGCAACTACGAGGGCGTGGATTTGATCGTTTACACCGGTGCGATCCACGACACCGATCCGGTTCTTGCCTACCCCAGACAGCAAAACATCCCCGAAATGACGAGAGCCGAATTTTTGGGATTGATGATGAAGCATTCGGAAAACCCCATCGGGGTTTCCGGCACCCACGGAAAAAGCACGACCACCGGCATGCTCTCTTCCATTTTTTTGGCACAGGAAGAACGCGATCCCACGGTGATGGCAGGTGCCGTGCTTCCCGAACTGAATTCGACTTACCGCTTGGGTCAAGGAGAGGATTTTATTTTCGAAGCGTGCGAATATCAAAATTCCTTTCTCTCCTTCTTCCCTCACTTGGCTCTGATTCTCAACGTAGAGCACGACCACGCCGACTTTTTCCCCACGCTCTCCGACGTGATTCGATCCTTCGTTGCCTTTGCGGATTTGGCAAAGGACGGATGGGCGATTTTCAATTTTGATAACGAGGGGGCAAGACAGGTTGCAAGCCAAACCAAAAGCCCCGTGTTTTTCTTTTCTCAAACCGAGAAAAAAGACCTCTGGTGCGAAAACCTGAAAGAAGAGAAGGGCTTCTATTCCTTTGATCTTTTCACGAAAAGCGGACTTTACGCATCCTGCCGACTGTCCGTTCCCGGCATTCACAACGTGCAATACGCCCTTGCCGCCGCCTCCGCCGCCTATTTGTCCGGCATTTCCGGTCAAGCGGTGGAAAAGGGACTGATGCGCTTTCGCGGGGTCAAACGCCGTTTTGAATATCGCGGAAAATGCGGCAATATGTTCGTCTTCGACGATTACGCCCACCATCCGGATGAAATTTCGGCAACCTTAAGTGCCGTCAAAAAACTGGGATATGAAAAAATCACCGTGGTGTTCCAATCCCACACCTTTACCCGAACGCAGGCCTACTGGGATCAATTTCTCTCGTCCCTTTCTCAGGCAGATCGCGTCATTTTTGCCGATATTTATCCTGCCAGAGAAGAGCCGATCCCGAATATCGATGCCGCCCACCTTGCCGAAAGCAGTACAAACGGCGAATACCTCGGCGATTTCGATGCCATTGCGAAGGCCCTGCGGCAATCGCAAGATTCGGGTCTGCTTCTCATTATGGGTGCCGGTGACATCATTCACTTAACCGATCACATCCTGACGGAAACGGCGCCTTCATGACAGACGCTTCCCTCATCCTTTTCATTTTCCTCTCGGTGGATGCACTGGTGCTTCTTTTGCTTTTGATCCTTCACATCCGTCGAACGCTTCGTCAAAATCGGATCCGCCACTACGGCGACCGTGCGGAAGAGGAAGTAAAGCAATATCTGCAAACACAATTTCCGAACGCAACGCTCTTACATAACGTATTTTTAAAAACAGAGCACGGCGTCACGCAGATCGATCACATTCTCCTTTGCAAATGGGGCGTGTTTGTGATCGAAACCAAAAGCCACAACGGAAGAATCGACACGGAAAAGCGCGAGTGGGTGCAAATCTACAAGGATAAGGTCATTCGCTTTCATTCTCCCGTGTTGCAAAACGAAACCCACCGAATGGCTTTGGTTCGAATCTTAAAAAAGAACCCTGCCTTTCGCTCGCTTCGCGTGACGGGGCTTGTGGTCTTCACGTCGCAAAAGGTTTCCTTTTCCCGCCGCCCCGAGGGCGTTTTGCGCCTTTCGGAATTGGCGCAGGTCATCAAAAGCGGCAGTAAGACGGGATTTTCCCGTCACAGCGCATTCACTGCAAAGCCCGGATCGCACTACCTTTCCTCCGCCAAGCAAAAAAGCTTGGAAAAATGGATTCGCAAACACTGCACCCGAAGTCGAAAACTTACGAAAGATCACTTACGATCCGTGCGCACCTTGGATCGGAACGGTTATTCCATATGAACATACTTTACGTTGACCAAGACATCGTCGTTGCCGTCAAGCCCTGCGGCGTCCTCTCGCAAGACAGCGAAAAGGAAAAAGGGATGCCCGAAATGCTAACCAAAAAACTGGGCGGGCCAATCTTTTGTGTTCACCGCTTGGATCGCGATACCGCGGGGGTAATGGTCTTTGCAAGAAACAGCAAAAGCGCCGCCGCCCTGTCAGACGCCATCGCGCGGCGAAACGTTACGAAAGAATATCTTGCCGTCTTTTCGGGAAGGATGGAAGAAAAAGAAGGATTTTTAGAAGACTTCCTTTTCTTCGACCGAAAAAAGGGCAAAGTGTTTCCCGTAAAAAGAGAGCGCAAGGGAGTAAAAAAAGCGCAGCTGCACTATCGCATTTTGGAGGAAACGGACACGCTTTCCTTGGCAAAGGTTTGTCCCATCACAGGACGCACCCATCAAATTCGGGTGCAGTTTGCCAGCAGACAGCATCCCCTTTTCGGAGATCGCAAATACGGCGGCTCGCAAAACACGCTCGGTCTTTTTTCTCACACCCTACGTTTTTCTCACCCCGAAACCGGAGAGGAACTGTTTTTTTCTCAGTTGCCCCCAAGTAAGACCCCTTGGACCCACTTCTCCTTCTCGAAATTGAAATCCATTCCCTGATTCTTTCCCTTCAAACAATGCAATCTCAACAAAAAAGAAACTGCTGTCAGTTTCTTTTTTATTTATCTATTTTATAAATCAAGAGGAGTTCTATAACAAAACGACATACAAAATATAATAAAGTTGTATTGTTGAAAAACTTGATTTTTTTAATTTTGCGTGGTACAATAAATCGAAGTTCTGAAAAAAGTTAAGGTTTTGCAAGCAAAGGAGTATCTTCCATGGATAAAGTGGACCAAAAAATCATTCAAATGTTGCAAAAGAACGCCAGGATTCCGGTAAAAGATATTGCCAAGGAAGTATTTCTTTCCTCCCCTGCCGTTTCCGCCCGTATTGATCGCTTGGTGCAGGATGGTTTGATCAAAGGGTATCATATGACCATTGACCGCAGCAAATTGGGCTACGATCTGACCGCCTTCATTCAGCTGGAGATCACTCCCCATCAAAAAGCCGAATTTTATCCCTTTATTAAAAAATCTCCCAACGTTTTGGAATGCTCCTGTGTCACCGGACAGTATTCCCAGCTGATCAAGGTTGCCTTTCGTTCCACCTCGGAGCTGGAGGTCTTTCTCGGCTCTCTTCAGCAGTTCGGCAGAACCATCACACAGATTGTCTTTTCCACGCAGGTTGAGCCGCGCGACATTGACATTTTAAACTGAAGAACTCTCATTTTTTCATCCAACAGAAAATCCGACCTATGCATCATAGGTCGGATTTTTTTGTTATTGTTCTTTTTTCGTCAGATATTGATCCATAACAAAGTCAAAACCGCGCGTGTTCAAATCATTCCAGAAGCGCGCTCGTGCTTTGTGCTTGCGCGGGAATGAAACACCTTGTAATTCTCGTCAAAATCCGCACGGTAGACCACGCCGCCCATTTCAAGCACCGCATCCGGATAACGCGGTAAAGGCGCCGCCCGACGTGGATTTTCGCAGTACGTTTTCTTCTTTATGCACACAGCTGTAAACCCTTTTTTCTTCCCGATTCTTTAACGCTTCGCTATTGAGAGACGGGCAGACCTCGCGGCAGAGATTGCAGTCGATGTAAAGTCCTTGTTCGCTCTGCGGGTAAACAAATCTTTCCGCATTCAGCTTTTTTGTTTTTTCTTTTGGGGCAACAAATCAATAAGATTGGAACAAACGATGGCAAGAAACATCAAAACACATCCGCAAACCTCTTCCAAACTCATCGGTGTTTTCAGAATGATCGTATCTGACAAAACGGCAAAAACCGATTCCAAACACATCATAATGGAAGCGATGACGGGGGGAGTGGAGGACTGTCCCAGAATCTGGAACGTGTAGCCGATTCCGCAAGAAAAGACCGCCGCATACAAAATCGCCCAGCCGGCCGATAAAATGCCTTGCCAGGTCGGATATTCGAACAAAAGCATGGAAACGATTCCCAAAACACCGGCAAATAAAAACTGGAGAGAAGAAAGAAAAACACCATCCGTTCCGGGAGCAAAATGATCCACCGCAAGGATGTGAAAGGTAAAGCAAACGGCGCAAAGCAGGGTGCAAAAATCACCCGCTTCCATACGAAGCATCTGTACACCAAAGCCGGCGGAAAAATCCGCCATACAAAGAAAATACATTCCCACCGCGGCCGCCAACACGCAAAGCCAAAGAAGCGGTTTGATTCTTCGTTTCAAAAACAGTCCCATCAGAGGAACCATAATCACGTACATTGCGGTGATAAAGCCGCTTTTTCCGGCACTGGTTCCCAATTCAATGCCCTTTTGCTGGAAATAGGCAGCAAAAAAGACTACCGTGCCGCACAAAAGCGCACCCCGCAAGAGATGCATTTTGTCTTTTTTCGTGGGAACGCCGGCAAACAGTTTTCCTTTGTTTTTCACCAAAATAATCGGTAAAAGGCAAAGACCGCCCAAAAACATTCGACTGCCGTTGAAGGTGAACGGCCCTACGGCGTCACTGGCCAGATCCTGAGCGACAAAGCTGACTCCCCACACCATAGCGGCAAAAAAGAGAAACAGCGGTCCTTTGATCGTTTTCAATTTCATATGATTTCACAAAAAAAACGGGAGAAACTCCCGTTTTTTACTTTCTTATTGACTTAGGAATTTGCAGTCTCAACCGGAACTTCTTTGTTCAGGGGCTCGAAGACGATTTCAATGGTAGCGGTTGCGTCAACGGGCTGAGCCAAGCTCTGAGCATTTCCGTTTACCAGGTAGTTCCAAAACCATTCAGCGTCAGCAGAAAGACCGCCGATCTTGATAAAACGAGAAGTGTCTTCGTCGTAAACGGCGTTGACGTCATAGCCGAGAACGATGTCTTTTATGGTCAGAGTAGCGCCCTCTTCCACAAAAGCGGTGATCGGACCGGAGTACAGTTCGGTGGTAGCGGTTGCGGTAGCGTCGGTATAACGATATACCTTTACGTTGGCAACTTCAATTTCAGATCCTTCGGTTTTGCCGCCGCAGGCAGCGAACATCGGAACGATCATCAAAACGGCAAGCAAAAGACAAAAAAGCTTTTTCATAATGAATTTCCTCACTTTCAAAATTGGAAGATTCTTCTTCCTACGAAGAGAATTATAGAATAAAAAAAGCGCTCTGTCAATATGTATTTGATAAAGAAAGGAGCAAATATTTCATGAACAAACACCGAAATTGTAAGAAAAAACGAGCTTTTTGGCTCCCGCTTCTCCTTTGCTTTTTCTGTGCCCTTGCGCTCTTGATTCCGAGGGATGCCACTTCCCTATCCAAGCTCTCCCGCCGCTTCTTTTTTCACCTCTTTCAAAACGATACGGCAAAGGAAGTGTTCGGGCTGGAGGAAGCGGAATGGGTTTTTGTGTTCGGGAATGAAACGGATTCGGTTTTTCTATGAAAACACTTCAATCGGCTCTGTTTTTTGCCATTCCCTTTTTTCTTCTTGTCCGAGCTCTTACGGCAATCGAAACGGTTTTGTTCCTCCTTTCCGCCCTGCTTCACGAAGCGGGGCACTTTCTGGTTTTGCTGTTCTTCGGCTATCGCAAAAAAACTGCGTTTTCCCTCTCCCCTGCCGGAGCCATTCTTGCCATTGATACGACCTTTCTGCCGTATCGAAAGGAAATTTTAGTTTATCTTGCCGGACCCACCTTCAATCTGATCGGAATGGGAGTGACTCTGCTCCTCTTGCGCCAAACGTTTACCTTTCCGCTGTTATATTTTTTCTTTTGCAACGCGCTTCTTTGCTCGATCAACCTCGTCCCCATCGAAGGGCTGGACGGTTATCAGGCGCTTTTTTCTTTCATTTGTCTGTTCCACACGCCCGAGAAGGCAAAGCAACTTCTCGCGCCGATCAACGCGCTCTCCTGCGTTTTGTTACTGGTTGCCTCTCTTGCTTTGTTCGTTTTGGAAAAAAATCTATCTCTCCTGCTTCTGATTGCAAGTTTACTAATTGAGGGGAAAACAAAAAAAGCTACGAAAATCTCGTAGCTTTTTATGCAAATTCGTCCTTACTCAGCAGCATTGAGCTTTTTGGTAATCTGGCTCTTTCTTCTCGCTGCGGTGTTCTTATGAACATAGCCCTTTGCAACAGCAGTATCAATCTTTTTGATTGCTTCTTGATAAGCGGCCTGAACGGCTTCCTTATTGCCTTCTTGCAGAGCTTTCTCAAACTTCTTTACAGTGGTTTTCACTGTGGTAACAAACGCCTTATTGATCTCAGCTTTTTTCTCGGAAACCAACACGCGCTTCTTTGCGGACTTGATATTCGGCAAACGATTCACCTCCTTGACGATACTTAACAGAGTAATGATAACACCGTTTTTCAAAAAAAACAAGTCTTTTTAGAAAATTTTTTTTAAAAATTGTCAAGAATATCCATGGATTGAAAAGAAAGGAAGGAAAAATGAAAATGATTCGCACCGATCTTGCCGTTGAAATTTGCAATGATATTCTGGGTCATAATCAACCCTCTGACGGAATACAGTGTAACAAAACTCTTTGCGACGGGATGGTTCTGGAAGAGGTGAACATTCTGAATTCACAAGGAGAAGCGCTTTCGGGAAAGCCCATCGGCCATTACCTGACCCTGAACACGGGAAAGCTTTGGCTGGATGCACGAGATACCTTTCGAGATAAACTTTTCTCCTTTGCCGCGCTGTTAAGAAATTTTCTGATGCAACGAATCCACGCAAGCGCCTCGATTTTAGTGGCAGGTCTGGGAAATCGCAGTATCACCGCCGATGCCATCGGGCCCGATGCGGTGAAGAACCTCATCGTAACGCGGCACATCAAAAAAGAAAAGCCGCTTCTGTTTGAAGATTTAGGCGTTTCCGACGTTTGTGCGGTGGCACCGGGGGTGTTGGGGCAAACCGGAATTGAAAGCGCGGACGTGGTCAAAAGCATCGTGCATCAAATTCAGCCAAGCGCGGTCATCGTGATCGACGCGTTGGCAAGCCGCGATTTGGAGCGTCTTGTGACAACCATTCAAATCTGCGATTCGGGCATCCGTCCCGGCTCGGGAATCGGCAACTGCCGTCCCGAATTAACCCAAAGCGAGCTGGGCATTCCCGTCATCAGCATCGGGGTGCCGACCGTGGTCGATGCGGCAACGCTGGCTTCCGATGCGATTCTTCGCTTTTCCGGAAAAGCGCAGGATGCGGAACGAATCCGAAGCGAATGGAGCGGCAGTAACTTAAATTTTTTCGTCACACCGAAAGAAACCGATCAGATCACGCAAACGATGGCAAGTTTTATCGGCTACGGCATCAATCTTGCGCTCAATCCGGATCTTTCCTTTGAAGATATGCTTTCTCTTGTGGGGTAAAATATGAAAGAACAACAAAAACAAAAGATTCGACTGATACTTTCAAAAGGGATCGGCTATCTGACCCTTTACGCCCTTTTGCCCGTTTTGTGCGGCGCGGTGGTAGCGATTTTGTTTTGGGTCAATTCGATCGGACCGAAACAGGCACAGGATATGTTCCACGCAATGGGAGATCAAATGGTGTTTGCCGCAATCGGAGCGCACACCCAAGAAGAAAAAATTCCCCTCGGCTTTTATCTGCTCTCCCCTGAGCTGAAGTTTCCCGGAAGCCAAAATCTTCTGATGATGGTAGGCGGAACGCGTTACCGCTCCCCGATCACACCCGCTCCCGAAAGCCCTCAGCCGGAAGAAACGGCGCCAAGCGTTTCCAAGTATTACGATGCCCTGCCGGCAGGGGCAAAGCCCATCGTTCGCGCCGATCTATCCTCTACCTCCTATGCCATCAACACGACAAACTACACCCTCGATCCGGAGAGGACCCGTGCCTCTGCCTTTCCCTGCCGTGTAGAAAGCCATGGAAACGAGCCCTTGGTTTTGGTCTTTCACACCCACGCAACGGAGTGCTACTTTGAGGACGACACCAATCTTTCGGAGTTTGCTCCCCCGGGCGTGGAAAGCTATTTTTTGGAAAACGAGACCTCCTTTCGCACGCAAGATGCGCAAAAAAGCGTGGTGCAAGTAGGGCGCGTGTTTGCCGATACGCTTACCAATCTCGGAATCCCCACCCTGCACTGCACCGTGATGCACGATCAAGAGGACTATAACAATGCCTACGTCAATTCTGCCGAAACCGTGAAAGCGATGTTAAAGGAATATCCCTCGATTCAATACGTCATTGATCTGCACCGCGACAGCGTGGTACGCGGGGACTCTTACGTAAAAAGCTACACGGAACTGGAGGGAAAAAGCTCGGCTCAGGTGATGCTGGTTGTGGGAACAAACCAAAACGGAAGACACCCCAACTGGGAACAGAACCTTGTGGTGGCAACCGCTTGGAAGGATGCGATGGACGCGCAATTTCCCACGCTTTCCCGCTCTCTTTACCTGCGCACTGCGCGCTTCAATCAAGAATACTCCCCCGGATGCGTGCTTCTGGAGGTGGGAAGCGCCGCCAACACCTTAGAAGAAGCGGAAAACGCCGCCCGCTTTGCCGCCCGCGCCTTTTCCAAAATGCTTTCCGACAGACGATAAAAAAGAGCCGTACGGCTCTTTTTTTGTTTTTATTTGAAAAAGGAGAGTAGCGCCGGTTCCAAATCCGAAACCCGATGGCAGATCACGTCCGCTCCGGCATCGCTCAGTTCCTGTTCCGATCCGTATCCGTAAAGGACACCGACCGTTTTCATACCGGCCCACTTTCCTGCCAAAACGTCAAACTTGCGATCGCCGATCATCACCGATGTGCCGGGCTTGGCAGCACTTTGTTCGATGGCGTAAGAAAGCACCTGACTTTTTTCCATTCGGGTCTTTTCATCCATCGTAGAACCGCAGAGAAAGGAAAAATAGGAGGACAGCGAAAAGTGATCCATAATTTGCTTGGCAAAGGGCTCGGGCTTTGAGGTGGCAAGCACCAAAACAAAGCCGGATGCAGACAGCTTTTCAAGCAGCTCCGGAATCCCCGAATACACCCGATTTTCAAACATTCCCGTTTTCGAAAAATATTCCTGAAAGCGGAGGGTGGCTTCAAACGCCCGTTCTTTGGAAAATCCGTAATATCGTTGAAAGGAATCCACCAAGGGCGGTCCGATAAAGGGATAGAGTTTTTCCCGATCGGTTTCCACGATGCCATAGCTCTTCAACGCAACCATCACCGAATTGGTAATGCCGACGCCCGGATCAGTCAGCGTTCCGTCCAAATCAAAGAATAAATAACGTTTCATCGCATTCCTTTAAAAACAAATTTTATAAGCCCGCATCACAGAGCTTCCGTCCGCGCGGGCGATCGACACGGCAATCACGTTTTCATACAAAAACGAAACGCTTTGGACGCTCTCGTTTTCCTGCAACAAAGAAGAAAGGTCGAACGCGCGCTTTTGACCGAGCACCAAAATCTGCTCCGCACCGGAAACCGATGCACGGGCGACGGCATAGTCGCCATCGGAAGATACCGCCTTGATGGACGCTTCTTCCAAGCCCTCGATTTCGGGGCTTTGGAATTCACTTCCCAAAAGCAGATGATTCCATACGACGCGATTTGTGTTCTCAGACGGATCAGGGAGGCGCTGAGCATACAGTCGGTCGATCGGCTCGGAATAGTTTGCGTTCGGGTCAAGAAGCGACTTTGCCACCTGTCCCGTCGCGCAGTCCAGTGCAACGAAGGTCTTCTTTTCGCCTTTTGTTACGATAAAATACGCCTGCGTATTGCCCACAAAAGCACCGAATTGTGCCTGCGTGCCGAACTCGGACAAGGAATAGGTTTTTACGTCCACCACACGCAGACTGTCGTCCATCGGGTCCGTTTGATACACGGTCACGCTCGTGCCGGAAAGGGCAACGGCATACGTCGCATTCGCCGAAAAGCCAAGCACGTCCTGTCCGTAAGGATCCACGCCCTCCACGGAATCCGCAAAAATGGGATAGCACAGCTTTTCCTCCGGATGGATTCGATATTTTTTGCCGTCCTGCGCCAGATATACGAATCGCTCTCCCATACAAACAGGCCAAAACGGCTCGTATGCGGGGGAAGGCGGATAAAAATTGACAAAGAAAATGCCGTAAGAGGTTTCGGTATCCACCCGAAAATAGGAAAACTCCTCCCCTTCAAAGCCATACGGCGAAAGGTCGATCTTCTTCAAGGAAAGGTCGGCAAAGCGCATTTTTCCCAAGCTCTGATACAAAAGCGCCTGATCGGACTTTTCGGAAAGAAGCAATTTTCCGTTGTAGGTGTAGCTGCCTTCTTTTTCCGCCAGAAGCGAAAGACCCGTGCCTTGATAGCGACGAATCCAAAGAAGAACCACACCCGCCAAAAGGAAGACAAAAGCAAAGAGGACGCAAAGCCATGCAACTTGTTTTTTCTTCATCTGAAACTCCTTTTTGAATGTAGCATTGTTTTTTTGATTGTTCTGTGTTAAAATACCCTTTGAGGTGAAACACATTGCATATTTTATTCGTTTGTACCGGCAACACCTGCCGCTCTCCCATGGCGCAGGCACTGATGACCCGCTTTGCCGAGGAAAAGGGACTTTCCGTTACCTGTGACTCCGCCGGCGTGGCGGCGATGCCCGGTTCCCCTTTTTCCGAGCAAGGGCGCTTGGTTCTGAAAGATGCATACGGCATCCGTGATTTTGACCACAAAGCAAAACCGGTGACCGGCTCTATGCTGGAGAGCGCCGATCTTGTTATCGCGATGACGGAAAACCACCGACGCCTTTTGATTCAGGCGTTTGGGGCGGGAGAAAAAGCCATCACGATTCCCGGAGAAGCGGGAGACCCGTACGGCGGCGATTTTCATATCTACAAAAAGGCAGCGGATGCCATCTATGCGGGACTTGAATCCCTTTTTGACAAGGGAGTTTTTCATGATTGAATATCGGAAAACGTCCGAAGAGGACAAAGCACAAATCGCCCGACTGGAAACCATTCTTTTTTCCGATCCTTGGAGCGAAGAGCCCCTTTCTCAATTCCTCTCGTCCCCTTTTGCCAAAGGATACGTCGGAATTTGTCAAGAAAAGGTGGTCTGCTACGCCCTTTGCACCCACATAGCGGGCGAGGGAGAGGTGCTGCGCATCGGCACCTTGCCGGAATATCGCAGGCAAGGGATGGCAAAAAAACTACTGTCCCTCTATTTTGAAGATGCGAAACAAGAAGGCGCAAACACGCTTTTTCTTGAGGTGCGCGAGCAAAACCTTGCGGCGCGCCGCCTTTATGAAGCCATCGGCTTTGAACAAATCGGAACGCGCAAACACTATTATTCCAATCCCAAAGAGGACGCCGTTTTATATCAAATTCAACTGAACAAGGAACCAAACTGATGAAAATACTTGCTTTTGAATCCTCCTGCGACGAAACTGCCGCCGCTGTGGTGGAAGACGGACGTCACGTTCTCTCGGACGTGGTTTTGTCCCAGATCGACATTCATCACCGCTATGGCGGTGTCGTGCCGGAAATTGCCAGCCGCGCGCACACGGAAGCCATTTGCACGGTGTGCCAAAAAGCGTTGGACGAGGCAGGGCTGACCCTCGATTCGATCGATGCGATCGGAGTCACCAACCGCCCCGGACTGATCGGTGCACTTTTGGTGGGAGTCAATTTTGCCAAATCTTTGGCGTTTTCCAAGCAGTTACCCTTGATCCCCGTCAATCATATTGAGGGTCACATTGCCGCCCTTTATTTGCAATATCCGGATTTGGAGCCGCCTTTTTTGGCGATGGTCATCAGCGGCGGACACACGTCTTTGGTGGAAGTGAAGGGCTACACCGCCTTTTCTTTGATCGGCGCGACGCGCGACGATGCCGCCGGTGAAGCGTTTGACAAGGCAGGACGCGTGATTGGAATCGGATACCCCGGCGGAAAAGAAATGGACCGTCTGGCATCTTTGGGAAACCCCGATGCCTTCCCCTTCCCTCCTGCTGCCATTCGGGATCACGATTTTGACTTCACCTTTTCCGGCTTAAAAACGGCGGTGATCAATTTCGTTCACAACAAGAAGCAATGCGGAGAAGAGGTCGTCCCCGAAGACCTTGCCGCCTCGTTTACCAAAGCCGTTTGCAGTGGCATCGCATCCCGCTTAGAACACGCACTGCGCGCCTATCCGCACAAAAAGCTGGCGCTCGCGGGGGGCGTTTCTGCCAACTCGCACATTCGAAAGACGGCGCAGGCAGTCTGTGAATCGTGCGGCGCCAAGCTGTATTTGCCGCCGATCTCGCTTTGCGGCGACAACGGCGCGATGATTGCCGCGCAGGCCTTTTACAACTATCAGGCGGGAATGGCGGCGGATGAAAGCTTGAACGCCTACGCCACAAGTCCCTTTAACTTCAAATTTTAAAGATGGAAAAAACGTTTTCCACAGCAAATTGTGAAAAACTCTGTGGAATATGTGAAAAAGCCCGATAAAATCGCACTTTTTTCCACTTTCTCAGCGCAAAACCTTGTGGACAATGTGAAAAGCGGCATCTTTTCACACGGCACAAAATTTGCCGCGGATTTACTCGTTTTCCTCTTTCGTTTCGGGCAAACTGCTCTCTCCCGAAAGAAAACGGATGGCTCTTTCGACCGAATCTCTTGCGTTGCCCCAAGGTTCTTTTTGATACCGATAATCGAATTTTTTGCAAAAATGAGAAATGTCGCCCTTTAATTCATCCAGATATTTCATCTCAACGCCTTGCGCGGCGTCCAGAAAATCGGGAAGACGTTTTTTGTTGATAAAAAGCTTTGCCGTTTTGAGAAAACGGGTGTAGCACGGCAAACAAAAATAGGTCTGCTGTTCCATTTTGCGGCGGAACTCGATATCCATATCCCAAAGCAGGCAAGCCGTTTCAAACATTTTCCCCCAATGAAACTCCACTCTTTCACACACGTAGCAGGTTTTGCAGAAGGAGTCGGCTTGCTCCGAAACGGTGCCGACTTTTTCCTTTAAACTCAGTTTCGGGGTGGCACATTCCTTGCGGATCACGTCCAAATGACTTTCGAGCATCAAAGCCAAAGGCAAGCGCTTTTGGGCATCGTACATCTGATGGAAGTGGTGACCGCAGAATCCTTTTTCATTGGTTTGAATTCGAATATCCGGCTCCATCATGGAAGCGCCCAGAATCAAATCGATTTCATTTGCCTCCAGTTTTTCTCTCATCCGACAAAAGGGGCAAGAGCCGGTTTCGTCAAATGCCTCGTTCACGGGAATGGTATATATTTTTTCCATAGCATTCTCCTTCGTATCATCTTCTATCATCCTAACACAATTCCTCGTCTTTTTCAAGTCGGCGGATGAGGAAAATCAAGAAGAAAGGACCAAAACATGGCAAAGGTTCTTCAAGCGATAGATGCGACGCATCAGCTTTATCAGTATACCGACGGTTTTTCCTTCGGGACGGACGCGGTTCTTCTGTCCGGCTTTATCCGCTGTCGCAAAAACAGCGTAGGCGTGGAGCTGGGAACGGGAACCGGAATCATTCCCATCCTGCTTTCCATCCACAAAGAATTTAAAAAAATCCACGCGCTGGAAATCCAGAGCGAATACGCCGATCTTGCACGCGAAAATCTTGCGCTTGGCGGCTTTTCGGACAAGGTAGAGGTCATACAAGGAGATCTGAAAGAAGCCGCGCGCCTTGTGCCCTGCCCTTGTGATTTCGTGTTTTCCAATCCCCCGTACATGAAAAAGGAATCGGGAAAGGTCAACGACAATGAAAAGAAACGCATTGCGCGGCACGAGCTTTTTTGCGATATTTTCGACGTCTGCCGCGCCGCCGCCTCGCTCTTGCAGGACAAAGGTGATTTTTTCTGCGTGTACCGTCTTTGCCGAATGGCGGAGCTGTTTGATGCGATGCGAAGCGTGGATCTCGAACCGAAAAATTTGGTGCTGATTACCCCCACACCCGACAGCGAGCCGAGTTTGATTTTGGTGCGCGCCGTCAAGGGAGCAAAACCGGATTTGAAAACGCGCCCTGTGTTTGTGATCCAAAATCAAAACGGGCAGAAAACAAAAGAATGCCAAGCACTCTACGACACCGGCATTCTGGAATATTAGGAGAAGAAATGAAAAAGGTATTTCTCTGTGCGCTCGCCCTCGCCCTCTTTCTCTCCTCCTGTACGCAGCCGCAAGACAAGGTTCCCTTGGCGAGTCAGGTCATAACGCGCGTCAAGGAAAATCAAGCCCTTCTCCTATCTTGCGTGGAAGAAATGAAAGCGTTCGGGCAAGAGAGGATCTACGTGGCGATGGAAGAGCCGAAAAAGAAGAAAGACGAAAAAGAAACCACCGAAGAGCCGAACAAAACGCTTGAAAAGCGCTTGGTTTCCTTTGAAAAAGAAAGCGATGACCGAACCGAGATCGAGAACGAAATCTTACATCGCGCCATTGAAACGCTCGACATTGAAGTGATCTTTTTCCAGACCGCTTCCGATGCCAGACAATGCGTGATCTTCAGTTTCACAAGAGAAAACGATGAGGGCGTGCAAAACGGCTTTTATTACTCCTTTGACACTCTGCCCTGCGCTTGGTGGGGAAGATCGGCGGATCTAAAACACAAAGAAAACCGCTGGATTCAGATGAACCAAAACGAAGACGCTTGGTATTATACGGTAAAGATCGAAAACAATTTCTACTACTTCGAAAAACAAGGATATTTATTGGCATAAAAAAACGGACAGAATTCTGTCCGTTTTTTTACGTGGGAGATGCGACCAACGCCTGCTTTCCCAATGTTTGATAACGTTTTTCCACCAGTTCTTTCGGCCACGTTTCCAGTGTTCCGGTTTCGGGGTCGATGAGGGAATAATGCGTTTCATCGTAGCCGACCAGCACCATGCAGTGCTCGTTTTTGGGCCAGCGAAACAGCTTTCTGTTCGGCAAATACCAATCACTTTCATATAGAACCGATTTCATATTCCGCGTCACCCACACAAGAGTGGGTCTGTCGTTTGCAATCTGATCCCGGCATATTTTTTCCAGATCCGTTCCGGTCAAATCGGAGATCAAAAGCTCACCCGAAACTGCTTTTTCCATTGCTGTCCGAATCATGGGCGCCATACAACCGAAGGAATATTTCCCCGCTCTGGGATCTCCCACGAAGGTTTGATACGGATCGGGGCCGTAGACGGCGCCTCGTTTGAGATAAAAGCCATCCGGCTCTCTTTCTAAATAAACGTCCACGAAAGAATCCATGGAAACGTCTTTTCCCCAAAAATGAAGCACCATCACCGCACAGACACTCTCGCACCCGGTGGGAAAATCAGGATACTGGCAAAGCGCAGGGACGTTTTCAATCAAGTATGAAGTCGGCTCTTCCGCGGGCGGTTCGGTCTCCTCCCCCACGGTTTCGGGGATTTCTTTCCAGATCTCTTTGGTTTCCTGAGCCAAAAGATCTTCCCGAATTTTTTCATCGGGCGTCGGTATTTCTTGATCCAAAGGGAAGCAGCTTTGAGTTTGTCCCAAAGAAAACGGAAGAAGTGCAAAAAGAAACACAGGCACAAGCAAAAACAAACGAATTGCTGTTTTCATCGTTTCTCTCCTTTTCTCAATACGGGAAGCTGTTTTACACACTTTCCAACTGTTTTAAAGTCCTGTTTAAAATGGCAGTGGAAATGATGAGCGTGATCGTATCCGCAACCAACTGGGTGCTCACCACGCCGTAAAGTCCGAAGAGGGCATTTAAAAGGAAGAGCAAGGGAATGTTCACAAGACCTTGACGGCAACCGGACAAGGTCAAGGATTCCGGACCTTTTCCCATCGCCTGAAGCGTAAACATCGCCAACAGATTATAGAACATCAGCGGGGTTGCAAGACAGCAAATCCGCAAGAAATTCTCACCAAAGGCAACGGTTGCCGGATCGGAAATAAAGAACGTTACGATCTGCTTGGCAAAAATTTCAAAGAACACGATACAAAGCAAGGCAAATCCGATTCCTGTCATGCGACAGGTCGAGATCACTTTTTTCATTCTCCGGTGGTTGCCGGAAGCAAAATTGTATGCGGCAAGGGGGATCATTCCCTGACAAAGTCCCATTCCCACGTTCAAAGGAAGCATATCGATTTTTTTTACAACGCCCAGTGCCGCCAATTCGACGTCACCGTAGGAGGAAGAAAGTTGATTTAAGAACATATTGGACAAACTGGCAAGGAATGCACCCAAAAAGGAGGGAATTCCCGTTGCCATCACCTGTTTCCAATACGCCGCGCCGGAAACAAAATACCTGGGAGAAAGGGACAACACCGTCTTATTCTTAATAGATGCAATTACAAGTAGAAAATAGACCAAGCTGATCACATTGGAAATGCAGGTTGCCACGGCGGCACCAACTACCTCTTGTCCCGGTGGGAGCAAAACAAACATAAAGATCGGGTCGAGGATGATATTCAAAACACCGCCCAGCCCCAAACCGAAGCTGGCGTATCGGGCATAGCCCTCACTGCGCAAAAGGTGAGAAAGCGCCATGCTGAGCGTGGCGGGGATGCCGCCTACGATGACGACCCACTTGGTGTAGCTGACCGCATAGGGATAGGTATTGACGCTGGCACCGACCATGGTCAAAACCGGTCGCATAAAGAACAGGCACACCATAGAATAAACCAAGGTAATCAAAATCGTGCCGTAAAAGCTAAAGGACGAAACCTTTTTCACCTCGGACGCTTGATTTTTTCCAAGCAAACGCGAAATGAGGGTTCCGCCGCCCACGCCGAACAAATTCGAAAGGGCATTCATCACAAAGACAAGGACAAACGCCAAGGTCGAAGCGGCAACCTTATAGGGGTCTTCCGTTTTGCCGATAAAATACGTATCGGCAAGACTGTAAATCATACTGATCAACTGGCTGATGATGGTGGGAATGGCAAGAGTCGCCAGCGCTTTCGGCACCGGCATCGTTTCAAACAGTTCTTTCTTTTTATCCATTTTTCGGATTCTAATCCTTTCTCTCTACAAAACAAAACGTATTATAACACAAATCAGGTCACCTTTCAACAAAAAAAGAAAAAGAAGCTTTTTCTTCTTTCCGAACCTCCGTTTGCAAGCCCGTCATTTTTGAAAAAAATTCTAAAATTTTAGAATTTGACAAAAATATTTTCGGTTTTGCTCTTGCAAAATCATATATTTTGTGGTAGAATAAGTGAAAATGATTTTGAAACAGTAGTTTTTATGGAAAGGCACGTATTATGAACAATTCCGGTATTTCCGACAAGCTTACTTTGGTTCATTCCGACATCCGCGGTCCCGTCTATGAAGAAGCGCTTCGCATGCAAGCAGCAGGGAAAAAGGTGTTGAAACTCAACACGGGAAATCCCGCTTCGTTTGGGTTCACCATGCCCGAAAGCGTAAAGCGCGCGCTGACGGAGGGGATCGACGATGCGGTGGCATACTGCGATCTGAGAGGAATGCCCCAGGCACGCGATTCCATTCTTGCTTATCACCGTTCCAAGGGCATCGCCGATTTGGAAACGGACGATATTTTTCTGACCAACGGAGTCAGCGAAGGCGTTCAGATGGTGTGTTTGTCGTATCTGAACTACGGAGATGAAATTCTGCTTCCCTCTCCCAACTATTCCCTTTGGGAAAACTGCGCCCATCTGGCAGGGGCAAAGCCCGTGTTTTACAACTGTGTGGAAGAGAACGGCTGGATGCCGGACGTCGAGGATCTGAGAAACAAAATTACAAAGAAAACCCGCGCCATTCTCATCATCAGCCCGAACAACCCCACCGGTGCGGTCTATTCCAAAGAGCTTTTAGAAGAAATTGTTTCCGTTGCCAGAGAACACCATCTTGCCATTTTTTCCGATGAAATTTACGACCGTCTTGTCATGGATTCTCTTACTGCCCACTCCCCCGCCGCCATGGCGCCGGATCTGCTTTGCGTGACCTTTAACGGTCTTTCCAAATCGCACATCGTTTGCGGATTTCGATGCGGCTGGATGGTCATCTCCGGTCCGAAAGAGAGCCGCACACCGCTGAACGAGGCGATCACCAAGCTTTGTTCGATGCGCCTTTGCTCGAACGCCTTGGCACAGCTCGTCGTTCCCGCCGCTCTGGAAGATTCCGCTTCTACCAAAGCAATGCTTCTGCCCGGCGGACGGCTTTACGAACAGAGAGAAGCAACCTGCTCCGTTCTCGAAAAAATCGACGGGGTTTCCTTTGTGAAAAACAAGGCCGCGTTCTACCTGTTTCCGAAATTGGACAAGGAAAAATTCAACATCAAGGACGATCAGCAGTTTGCCCTTGATCTGCTTCACGCCAAAAATCTTCTTATCATCCCCAGTTCCGGCTTCGGCTGGACAGAAAACGATCATTTCCGCATCGTAATGCTTCCGGAAAAGGAAATCCTGCGATCGGCAATGGAAGATCTGGGTGATTTTCTTTCCGATTACAAACAAAAGCCGTAATCAAAATGCAAAAAAAGAAAAAAGTCAGAGCGAAATTCGCTCTGACTTTTTTTCTTGTTATGATTTCCAAAGGAAGAACGCACTTGCCCCCAAGCAAAGCGTGATGGCAATGCCGATCGGAGAAAGATAGCTTACGCCGTAAAGAAGGGGACATAAGGAAAGCACGGTCGCTATCACAGAAAGGACAAGGGCTGTTTTCTTGATCTTCTTTTTTGCAAGACGAAGGTTCATAAGGCAGAAGATGACGAGAAAAACGGTCAAAACCGCGGTCAGCAAGGGAGAAAAATTGGCATAGCCGAACGGGATCGGGCTGAAATAGGAAAAGGTTTTCCGCCACGGTTCGCCTTCGGGATTGGCAAAGCGCAGAACAGCGCCCCAAGGAAGACATTCCAAGATCAGAGTGGCGAGTGCAAAAAATACTGAAAACCATTTCTTTGTTTTCATCTATGGCTCCTTTCTTGCCATCGCTTGATTCAAAAGAATCGCGATTTACAGCAATTCCAAAAGCGCTTCCAGGGCTTTGGCTCTGTGGCTGATTTTATTCTTTTCCTCGGCGGAAATTTCAGCAGCGGTACAGCCGTATTCCTCCAAGAAGAAATAGGGGTCGTATCCGAAGCCGCCGCTCCCGCGCGGATCATCCACAATCCTTCCGTTCATAAACCCTTGGGCGTGCTTTTCGCTGCCATCGGGAAAACAGATGGAAACGGCGCAGGCATAGTGCGCGTTACGATTCTTGACACCCTTTAATTTTTCCACGAGCAAGCGGTTATTCGCCTCATCATCTCCGTGTCTGCCGCAAAAGCGTGCAGAATAGATTCCGGGCGCACCGTCAAGGGCATCCACGCAAATCCCGCTGTCGTCCGCAAGGGCGGCACAGCCGGAAATCTGAGCAATTTCCTTTGCTTTCTTTTGGGCATTTTCCAAAAAGGTTTTGCCGTCTTCCACCGTTTCATGGTCGATTCCGGCTTCCTTCATCGAGATAATCTCATCGAATTTTTCTCCGAGAATAGCGCGAATCTCGCGCAGTTTTCCCGCGTTGCCGGACGCGATGATCAGTTTCATATCAGTCCTGATAGATGGGATACTTTTCGCAAAGCTCCATAACCTCTTTGCTGATTCTGTCTTTGTTTGCTTCGAAATCTACGGCAATATCGCGAATCCAAGTTGCGATCTGTTCCATTTCCTCATTCCCGAAGCCGCGGGTGGTAACGGCAGGCGTTCCCAGACGCATACCGCTGGTTACGAAAGGACTTTCGGGATCGTCGGGGATGGCGTTTTTATTGACGGTGATGTGCACGGCGTCAAGACGGGCCTGCATTTCTTTACCGGTTACCTTAAAGTTTCTCAGGTCAACGAGCATCAAGTGGTTGTCGGTACCGCCGGAAACCACGCGGAAGCCCTCTTTTTCCATTGCCTTTGCCAAGGCAGCGGCGTTTGCCATAACCTTCTTCTGATATTCTTTGAATTCGGGCTTCATTGCTTCTGCGAAAGAAACGGCCTTTGCGGCAATGATGTGCTCCAGAGGACCGCCCTGCAGACCGGGGAATACGGCCTTATCGATCAGCTTTGCAAACTCTTCCTTGCAAAGGATCAAACCGCCGCGAGGACCGCGAAGCGTTTTGTGGGTGGTGGTAGTGACAACGTCAGCGTAAGGTACGGGCGAGGGGTGAAGACCTGCGGCAACCAAACCTGCGATGTGAGCCATATCCACCATATAGTAAGCGCCGACTTCTTTTGCGATCTGACCGATTTTTTCAAAATCGATGGTACGGGAATAAGCGCTGGCACCGGCAATGATCATCTTCGGTTTGCATTCGATCGCTTTGGCACGAATGGCTTCATAATCGAGCACTTCGCTCTTTTCATCCACACCGTAAGATACGATGTTGTAGTACTTGCCGGAAATGTTGGCAGGAGAACCGTGGGACAGATGTCCGCCGTGAGCCAAGGAAAGACCCATTACGGTGTCACCCGGCTGAACAAGAGCAAAGAATACGGCAAGGTTTGCTGCAGCGCCGCAGTGGGGCTGCACGTTGGCGTGATCGGCGCCGAAGAGCTTTTTCGCTCTTTCGATGGCAATGGATTCCACTTCGTCGATATGCTCACAACCGCCGTAATATCTCTTTGCAGGGTATCCTTCGGCGTATTTGTTCGTCAGAACGGTTCCTGCTGCTAAAAGAACGGCTTTGGAAACGATGTTCTCCGAAGCAATCAATTCAATGTTGTTTCTTTGTCTGGAAAGTTCACGGTCACATGCCGCGTACACTTCCGGGTCAAATTGCGCGAGTTCTTCAAAAAAGTTCATAATCTTTCTCCTTTTTCATAGTACTGTTTGTTTTTATCGAATCAAAACCGTTCTGCGGGATTGATGATGATACAAGATTTTTTCTTTTGCTCGACCGACTTTCACCGTGCTTTTGCTGCAAAAAATTCCAAGTTCCGATATGCTCGGAGCTTTCAGGTGCGTCAAGGGACGCCCCTTTATGTTTCAGAAAGTTTTACTTCCGAAAAGCCACCCGTGCGCAATTGCCAAACGGATGAAAAGCCCATTTTTTTGAGCATTTCGCAGGAAGCGGCAAAATGGCAATCCAAATGCTCGGCGCGGTGAGAGTCAGAATTGATGACAAGCTTTCCGCCTTGTTCCAAAATCCGCTTTAACAGAAAATGCTCCGGATAAGGATCCGTTCGATATCCACGGGAGATTGCCCCCGTATTAACCTCGATAAAGGGGATGATGCGAAGCACCTCATCCAGCGCTTCCAGCGCCACGGTTTCATATGGCTCGCCCGCCCCATCAAAAAGCCCGAATTTGTTGACCAGATCAAAATGGCCTTGCACCTGAAAGGGATTTTTCTGCGCGTGCTGCACAATCAAATCATAATAGCGCTTGGCGTATTCCATGGGGTTTCCTTTTAATTCGTTATTGATAAAAGCCAGTTGGATGGAAAACGAGTCGTCAAAGGGGTGATGGTCCACGGCAGTTTTTAAGTAGTGTGCCGAGCCCAGTACGTAATCGTAAGCGTCAAAGTCAATGGGTGTGATCGCATCTTTTTCGATGCCGCAAAACACTTCCAATTGCCCTTCGAATTCTTTTTTGATTTCGGCAACCGCCTTTTGATACTCCTTGTTTTTGGGAGAATCCAGCGCGCCGTCAAAGCCCAAAATCGATTCGCTGTGATCGGAAAATCCCAGGGACACAAAACCAAGCTCGACGGCTTTTCGTGCGTTTTCCTCGAGTGTGTTTTTTCCGTCTGAAAACACGCTGTGGGTGTGAATGTTAGAATAGCGCATACTTACCTTCTTTCAGGAAGGCAAAACAGGCGTTTTGCGTTTTCACTTAGAATCATACGGTTTGCCTCTTCTCCCAAATCCAAGGAAAGAAAGGTGTCAAGTTCCGTTTCCGGATGCCACATCGGATAGTCCGAGCCAAACAGAACGCGATCAAAGCCCCAGCGCAAAATCAGTTTCCTTGCTTTGTCTTTGTCCCAAAAGGGGAAGGTGGACGAGCAGTCCACGTAGAGATTCGGCATCCCCGCCATTTTTTCACAGGCCTCTTCCCAAACAGACCAGCCGCCCAAATGAGCGCCGATGATCGTGAGATTGGGAAAGTGTTTCAAAATCGGGATCAGTCGATTGGGATTGGAGTAATCGTAGCGATAGTCTCCGGTGTGAATGAGAATGGGGACGTTTTCCTTGGCGCAAAGCTCGTACATTTCCAAACAGCGCTTGTCATCCAGCCGAAACTCTTGAATATCGGGATGCAGTTTGACTCCCTTCAAGCCCATTTCGAGAAGATGCTCGAAATCGCCCTGCATATCCTCGCTTTCCGGATGCAGTGCCCCAAAACCGAAAAAGCGACGAGGGTTTTCTTTCACTTCGCCGGAAATAAAATGATTGATGCTCTTTACCTGATTAGGGGTGGTGGCAACCGAATGAACCAAAAAACGGTCAATTCTTCCCTTTTTTGCCACCTCTAAAAGAGAGTTGGTGGTGCCGTCACAAGCGGCGGTCGTGCCATAGAAACGGTCGGTTCCGGCAACTGCACGAGCGGCAATCTTTTCCGGATAAATATGGCAATGGGCATCTATGACTTCCAGATTCCCGATCATTGTTTTCTCCATTTCGATTTCTAAATCCGCGATTTGATTTGGGACTTGAATCCCCGATAAAATCCCATTTGCTGAAAGCAAATGGGATTCTAAAACAAGAAATACCGTATCAAATCAAAAATTTATGCCTCCGGCGCAAATTCCGAATAAATCACGCGAAGGGACTTTTCGTAATCTTTTTCATCCAGCGCCACAATGATACTCAATTCATCGGATGCCTGCGAGATCATACGAATGTTAATGTTCTCACGGGCAAGGCAATTGAAGAGCCGCGCCGCAACGCCGGGGGAAAACGCCATGCCGCGGCCGACCAAGGCAACCAGACAAAGGTCCTCGATCAATTGGATGCGATCCGCCTGAATGACGTTTTGCAATTCGTGAATAATTTCGTTCTCGTGACCGACGATCGCGCTGCGGTCCACAATGACCGTCATGCTGTCGATTCCGGTGGGAAGGTGTTCAAAGCTGATCTTGCGATCCTCCAGAACCTCCAAAACCTTTTTGCCGAAGCCCAGTTCGGCATTCATCATGCCTTTTTCAATATAAATGGCGCCAAAGCCCTTTTTGCCGGAAACACCGGTCACTTCGCCGTCAATCTTTTCCGCATGTTCCACGATCATCGTACCCGGATGCTCGGGCGCATCGGTGTTGCGGATGTTAATCGGAATTCCTTCTCTGCGAACGGGGAAGATGGCGTCTTCGTGAAGCACGTTCGCACCCATATAGGAAAGCTCACGCAATTCGCGATAGGTGACGAATTTGATCGGGCTGGGGTTGTCGACGATTCTCGGGTCTGCCATCAAAAAGCCGGAAACGTCCGTCCAGTTTTCATAAAGATCGGCATTGACCGCGCGAGCAACCAAGGAGCCGGTGATGTCGGAACCGCCGCGGGAGAAGATGCGAATGTCGCCGTATTCCGTAGCACCGTAGAAGCCGGGCAGAACCGCGTGGGTGTGTTGCTGCAGAATTTCCGCCAAGCGCTCGTTGGTGGTTTCCTCGAGAAGTTTTCCTTTTTTATCAAAAATGATGCCGTCTGCCGTTTCCACAAACGGAAAACCCAGCAAAACAGACAGAATGCGCGCGTTGAAATGCTCCCCGCGGGAAGCGATATACGCTTCACTGGTCCCTTTGCAGATGCGATCGTGAAACGCGATAAAATCCTGCTCCAGCGAAAGATCCAGCCCCAATTCGGCAATGATCTCTTCAAAACGCTCTTTGATCTGGTTGAACGGTTTATCGAAATTTTCATCGCGTCTTGCCAATCGATAGCACTCGAGAAGCAAGTCTGTGATCTTAATATCTTCGGGAAAACGTTTTCCCGGCGCGGACGCAACGACGTACCGACGGTTTTTATCTTCCCGAACAATCGCGGCAACCTTGCGAAACTGCTGAGCAGACGCTAAGGACGTGCCACCGAATTTGACTACTTTTAGCATGTTAGCATTACCTCAAAGCAAAATATTTTGTTTCTTCAATTCCTGCAGCAGCTGCTTGGCATTTTCCTCTTCCATCGGAGTTAAGGGCAGGCGAAGATAGTTTTCACAAAAGCCCATCGCACTCATCGCCGCCTTTACGGGAATGGGATTTACTTCACAAAACAGAAGGTGAATCAAAGGAAGATACTGAAGCTGAAGCGCCGCAGCTTCCTTTGTTTCGCCGGAAAAGAATTTCTGACAGATTTCGTTGGTCTTACCCGGAACCACATTCGACAACACCGAGATGACACCCGCTCCTCCGAGCGAAAGAACCGGCAGAATCTGATCGTCGTTTCCGGAATAGATATCGATCTTATCCCCGCACAGAGCGGCAATCGAGGCAATCTGAGAAAGATCGCCGCTGGCTTCCTTGATTCCCACGATTCTGGGATGCTCTGCCAGCTTTGCAACCGTTTCGGGTTTGAGATTGCAGCCGGTACGGCTGGGGACGTTATATAAAATAATGGGCTTGGTTACGGAATCGGCAATTGTGGTAAAATGAGTAATCAAGCCGTTTTGTGTTGCTTTGTTATAATAGGGGGTTACCATTAAAAGAGCATCCACACCCGCCTCGCAAGCATAGCGAGAAAGAGAAATGGAATACTGCGTATCATTGGAACCGGTTCCGGCAATGACAGGCACTCTTCCCGCAACCTTTTGAACCGCGAACGATACAACGGCTTTGTGCTCTTCATCGTTGAGCGTGGATTTTTCACCCGTAGTACCGGTCACGACCAGAGCGGCGATCCCGTCTTTGATCTGAAACTCGATCAGTTTCTCCAATGCATCAAAATCAATTCCGTTGGCATTCATCGGAGTGACCAATGCTGTTGCTGCACCGCGGAAAATTGTATTTTTCATAGCATATCCTTTCTTCAAAAAAACGGCAGCAGCAAAACAGCTACCGACTCATCACGCAATTCGATCCCTTGAAAAGTCGGATCACACTCCGCATTTTTATGCGACGGCAAAGAAGATGGTTTCCCCTGTTGCCGGCGGAGGTTTCCTTCCGAGAAAAAATCGGTTCGGCACCCACTCGTTTTCTTCCCGTTCAGAACCTGTCAAGGGTGGGAAATACGCCCGATGAAGTGCGCCTCTATTCCCTTTTGAGAATACCACAGTTTCCGCTTATTGTCAAGGATTTCCCCGAACTTTCGCCACGCTTTGGCACCGAAAAACGCGGCTGTTCTCCAAGCAAAAATCAAGACATTCTCGATACCACTATATGCCCTTGTTTTCCATTCGGTGAAAAAAGAAAAAACAATGCCGGTCAACGCTTTTTCTGTTTTTTTGAAAAAAACCGAAAAAATTTTTGGCAATTGTGAAAAAGAAAGCACCACTTTCGGCGGAATTTGACTTATAATAGTATCGCTACCGATCACGGTTCGTACTTATATTTTCGGGAGATACGAGATGAAGCAAAACAATTACTCAAAACTGGTGCACACCCTTTTAGACTTCGGCGAGGCCTTGTTGGACGCGGGAGCGGAAATTGCGCGCGTGGAAGATTCCATCGCTCGCATGGCAAAGGCATACGGGGCAAAAAAAGCCGACGTCTTTGTTATCACCTCCAGCATTGTTTTAACCATGGAGTTTGATGACGGACAGATCGTCACCCTCACAAGGCGCATTCGGAACAAATCCGGTTTTGACTTTGTGAAGATCGATCGACTCAATGCCCTTGCCAGAAACTGTGCCGTCACTCCCCTTCCCTTGGAAGAATTAAAATCGAGTCTTCTTGCCATCGCAGGCAAGCGCCCCCGTGCTTGGAAGCTCTATTTGGGAAGCGTTGTTGCCGCCGCCGCCTTCTCCATCTTTTTCGGAGGGGATCTTGCAGACGGGGCTGTGAGCGGTCTATTTGCCCTGCTCATTTGTTTTCTCCAGCTTCATCTTTCTGTTTTTTGTCCCAACAACGCGTTCTTTCTTTTCATTACTTCGCTGGTTTGCGGCGTTTTCATTTATTTGACCGGAAAGGCGCTCCCCTTCTTGCATACGGATCTGATCATCATCGGTGATATTATGCTTCTTGTGCCGGGTGTTGCCATTACCACTGCCACAAGGGATATGGTCATCGGGGATACCATTTCAGGGGGAACCAAGCTTGTGGAATCCCTCGTTGCCGCAGTCACCCTTGCAGGTGGGTTTATGATTGCAATGCTTTTTTTCGGTAGGTGAATTATGATTCAGATTATCATACAGCTCGTTGCCGCCTTTTTCGGCTCTCTCGGCTTTTCTCTGCTTTTTAACGTTCCTTTAAAGAAACTCTTTCCTTGCGCCATCGGCGGTGTGCTTGCTTGGTCGGTTTATCTGTTTTCCGTTCACATATTGCAATGGGGCGTCCTTCCCTCTTCTGCCATGTGCGCAGCCGCCAGCCAGCTGTTTGCGGAATTGATGGCGCGCGCCATGAAAACCCCGACCACCACGTTTTGTATTCCCGCTCTCGTTCCGCTCATCCCCGGCGGCGCGCTTTACCACACGATGGAATCGGTCATCTTCCGCGATTGGGCTCTGTTTCGCCTGCACGGCGGCACAACCCTGAAAGTGGCAAGCGGCATTGCCATCGGGCTTTCTTTGGTATCCGCTTTCATCTTCCTTTTGGGTAAGATGACGAAGAAAAAACACAAAATTTAAAAAAAGCATTGCTTTTTTCCCACTTCCGTGCTATAATACTGCCCGTAGTTCGTATGGGGCATTAGCGCAGTTGGGAGCGCACAACACTGGCAGTGTTGGGGTCAGGGGTTCAAGTCCCCTATGCTCCACCAGAAAAAACGGCCTGTTTCGACAGGTCGTTTTTTCAATGAAATAAATCCCTTGCGGGATTTGTGAAATGCACTTCGTGCGTGAAATACGCCTACGGCGTGTGAAATGCCTGCGGGCGTGAGTGGATTTATTTTATTTCACTTGATGCGATAGCATCAAATTTCACAATGACGAAGTCATTATTTCACATTCGTCGGTAGACGAATATTTCACTATAAAACTGTGAGAGTTCGAATTCATACACCAAAATGCAGAAAATTATCTTTTTTGTAGCCCATAGACAAAAATCGGCAAGCAGTTTGCTTGTCGATTTTCTTTTTTACCCACCCGAAAAAAATACCCAAACTGCAAAATGCAGTTTGGGTATTTTTGTTACTCTTGTTTGCTTACTTCAGATCTTCCGTTACGAACGGGGCTTCCTCTTTCTTTTCTTTTTTCTTTTTCCACTGAAGATAGCCATAGACGATGAAAGCGATGAGAAGAACGTTCAGGATCAAGCTAATGATCAAGAGGATGAGCCAGAGCAGATGCACAGGAATGTTACAGAAGGGAGAGGTGGGTTCCACTTCTACGATCTTTTCCACTTCCTTGATCTCGGTTTCCACCTTGGTCATTTCATCAAGCTTTGCTTTGTAAGCGTCAAACGCGGTCTTGAGTTTTGCAAGTGCTGCATCAACCGCTGCCTGATCTCCGCTCTTGGTAGCAGCTTCTGCTTCGGCAAGGGCTGCCGTCAAGGCATCTTTGGCGCCGGAAAGTTCATCTTTTTCGAGGAATGCTTTGACTTCGTCGATCAGGGTCTGCAAATTGGTATTGTCCAAACGAACCAAAGCGGCAATCGCATCTTTCAGTGCTTTTGCTGCACTGTCGGCCGCTGCCTGAGTTTTGGCAGAACGAGCGGCGATGGCGGCCTGCAAGGCAGTTTGCATATTAGTCCAAGAAGTAGCTGTGTACTCACCGGAAACAAGCGCCTCGGCTGCGGCGATCTGCTTGTTCAGTTCGGTCAAATCCAATTTAACGGTTGAGGTCGAAACAGGAGGTTTCGTCGGGTCGGAAACAGGTTTTTTTGTGGTGGTCGTGGGAGTTTCAGGTTTTTGAACCACCTCGATCGTTACCGATTTTTGATAGCCCTCGGGGCCTTCCAAGGTTACGTTGTTATCAACGCGCAGGCAATTGGAAAAAACGACGTCACATTTGCTGCCAACTGCCGCAGTCGCACTGACGGTAACGGAAACGGCTGCTTCCAGTGTTCCCTTTTCAACATTACTGAGGATGAATTTGTTATCTCTGACGATGCCGTAAGGGGAAGAAACGGGGGTCACCGCAGAAAAGATGCTGCGATTGCTATAGGTGATGTCACCGTTGATGCCGTAGCAGTTGTCTTCCGAGAACACCACTTTCACAGTGTCGCCCGGATAAACTTTCACGGTCTGCGTGGCCGGAGAGGCGGCGGAAACCGCCACTCCGATGCAAAGGCAGCTAAAAAGCATGATCGCTGCCAAAATTGCTGAAAGTGCTCTTTTAGAAAATTTCATTGTTTTTCTCCTATTATTCAAGCTAATTTCGGGACTATCTTGTCAATGAAACGTATGCATTGTCAGACCAATATGCAAACTTGGTATCGCAAGCAACGGAATCTCTTGCATTGATGTTACCGTCGAAATTCATATCGGCAGCTAAGATGCTGATCTGACCCATGGTCAAATCTCCGACAAAGTGCATCTTGATCATTACCAGATCGCGTGCATTGAGTTTGCCGTCGCAGTTGGCATCACCCATCATGATGATGGTGTAGGTCACGCTGACCTCTACGTGGTCAGCGTTCTCTGCCCAAACGACAACCTTGTCGCCGGTGCAGATCAGATCGCCTCCGGTGCGAATGACGCTGCCATCCACAGAGGAAAGGGTTGTGGTGCTGCTGGTTTCATTGTCAATCTCAAAATGCACAAGACCGAAATCAGAAGCTTTCAAGCCGCTGGGATCGGCATCCAAGAAGATGAGTTTATTGGCTACATCCACCTTAGCACCGCGAATCAAGCCGTCGGGCGTTACCACGTTAACCGTGGGAACGTGAATCTTGGGAAGCAGTTTCAATTCGGTCGGGTGAACCAGAACTTCGCCACAAACCGAACACTTGACACCTGCGGTAGAACCGGGTGTGGTTTCAGTAGCGGGAACAGCAGGAATTTCTTCTTCACTGTGAGGAAGTTTGTTGATCTTGACCGGGTGAACCAAAACTTCTCCGCAAACGGAACACTTCTTACCTTCCGTCCAACCGTCTTGCGTACAGCTTACGGGAACGGCGGGAATGGTCTCTTCGCTGTGAGGAAGTTTGTTCACTCTGGTCGGCTGTACGAGAACCTCGTTACAGCGCTGACAGTGAGTTCCGTCTTTCCAACCGTATTCCGAACAGGTTGCAGGAATCGGTGCGGTGGGAACTTCGACGTGTCCCAGTTTATCAATCTTGGTGGGAGCGACCAGAACTTCTCCGCAAACGGAACACTTCTTGCCTTCCGTCCAACCGTCTTCGGTACAGGTTGCGGGAATGGCAGAGATTTTTTCTTCCGTGTGTCCCAGTTTATCAATCTTGGTGGGAGAAACCAGAACTTCTCCGCAAACGGAACACTTCTTGCCTTCCGTCCAACCGTCTTCGGTACAGGTTGCGGGAATGGCAGGGATTTTCACTTCCGTGTGAGGAAGTTTGTCCACTCTGGTGGGCTCTACGATTACCTTGTTACAATACTGACAGTGGGTTCCGTCCTTCCAACCGTATTCCGAACAGGTTGCAGGAATCGGTGCGGTGGGAACTTCCAAGTGACCGTCTCCGTGAAGCAGGAACTTGTGGAAGCCCGCTTCCGTGGTGTGGACGATGTCAGAGCAGACAACATTGTCACCCGTCTTCAAGAACGCGGCGATGTCGCGGTCAACCTTCAAAACGGTATTACCGTTATTAAGATAAAGGAATTTTCCGTTGAAGTTGATGTTCGTTGCCTTTTCGATGGTAAATTCGACTCCGAGAATCGCGAGATCTTCGGTAAGCTTGATTTCATCGTTGATATAGATGGTGCCACCATCAAGAACAGCTTGAAGTGCGGCGGCAAGATCATCGGTTTTCAAAACAACGTTGCCGTCTTCATCTTTCACAACGATTGCCTTTTCTTCGGCAAAGAGTTTGAGGGTTGCCTTGGCATACACGTCACTGCTCTTTTCAATCGAATAGGAATAGGTCGCGTACTGACCGCTGACAGCCAGACTTCCCAGTGTTTTGCTCGGGCCTGTTTTGTTCAAATAATCCAGCGCCTTGCCGACCACTTTGCGAACAATGGTATATTTGCTTTCCAGTTCATTTGCATCCGGGGCACTCAATCCGAGGTCGGAAAGAATGGCGGAGAACTTCATCGAACCGGTCTTCTCGAGTGCGGCCATCAAATCAGCGGCACTGGCAGCATCGAGCATCGCTTTCAAAGCCGTGCTGCTGGAGCTGGTCTGATAATCCAAAATCGCGTCGATCCATTTCTGTCTTTCGGCGCCGATTTCATTTTCTGCCAAAATGGCAGCGAGAATGATCGGATAGTTTTCATCTACCGAAAGGTCGAGAACCACGTCTGCGATGGCAGCACCGTCCACATTGAGACCGTCCTTGCCGTAGCTTGCGTCTTGGATGTCAATCTTCAGCTCTTCAAAGCTTGTGATTCGATCCAATTCTCGGAGAATCTGACAAGCCAATTCTTTGTGACCGTCCAACACATCTTCGGAAACAAAAACATTGAGTTTGGTGCAAAGCTTGTGATCGGAGGAGGTGACGTTGAGAGAGAAGAAGTCGTCTTCGCCGCTTCCCTCATAGGTGACGTAAGGATTGAATGCGGAATGCTCGATGGTGTAGCTGACCAGTGCTGTTCCGTCTTCAATGGCCTTTGCAAGACCGGCAAAATCGGTAATGTCCTCGAGAAGCTGCGTTGCAAACGCACTCGAGCCGGGGAAGCTGATGCAGTCAAGCACCTTTTCGATCAAAACGGAACGTGTATCGAGCGATTCGGTTACGTTGGTCAGATTCACGCCGTAAATGCGATTGCCGTCTACAAGCAGTTCCGAGCAAGCGTAATAGTTCATCAAAAGCTTGGATAGCAAATCAACAGCCATCACCTTAGCGGTCGATTTGTTTGCTGCCAAAGCATCCGAACCCAGATAAAGATTGAGGTCGGTTCCGTTTTGTTCCAAACGGAACAAGCCGTTGGTCACGACGTTGTTTTCAAGCACGTAGCCGGGTTCCAAATAGCTTTGAATATCGTCCTGATAATTGCCGGCGCTGACGTTAAACGTTCCGCCGGAGGCGATCAGATTTCCTGTCACGCCGCCGCAATTTACGGTATCAAGCGTGCTGTCAACGATGGTGACCGCACCTTTTGCGGTCAGATCCCCGTGGATGGTATAACCGTTCAGATTAAGGATCACATCATGGTTGAAGGTGATGTCCGAATTGACGTCGGAAAGCAGTACAACAACCGCCTGATCTTTCGCAAGGGCAATATCGGATGCGGCATCGCGGGACAGATGGTATTTGTTCAAGATTCCATCGGCGCGAACGTCGAGAATCAAGGCCTCGTACTTCTGATCACGGTTCTTCAAATGGAAGGTGATGGGAAGCTCCAAACCGGTGCTGATTTCCGCAATCATGGACCGGAAGGCCGCCAAGGAAGCATTCTTGTTGAAAATGGCCTCCAAGGAATTGTACTGTAATACACCCTCGTACAAACCGCCGACAGAAGATCCGGTCAAGGTCACGGCATCATATACGTGGTCGGTCAAGTTGTACACCGTCTGCATCAAGGACTTGTGGGCTTCGATGTCGAATCGATCGATGGCATCGTAGAAGCCGGTTTTCTTCAAGGTGTTGATGAAGGTGGTTGCCGAAATCGTTTCATCGGCAAAGGCGGGATCGATCAGGGAGAAGAAATATTCGACGATCTGATCAAGCTGATAGCTTTGCAAGGTTTCAAAATCAACCTCACCCACCATCAAAAGGGCAGTCAAAAGATAGGCATAGGCGCTATCGGGGGCATTGACGGTAGCGTTGACCGCGCCGCCGGCCAGCGAAAGATCCAAGTAAGGACGGATCTGCGACGCACCTTTCTTCAATTGACGGAAAATATCGGCTTTCTTGTCAAAGTCTTGCAGGGTAACGTAGAACGGAACGCTGGTCGCGTTGCTCGCACTGATGCCGTATTGCAAGGTGCTTTCAATCAGCTTACCGCCAAGCTGATCCACGTCATTGATCTTGCTTTTGCCGATCACAAGGATGTCGTTTCCGGTTGCGCCGACAGCACTGTAACCGGGAAGCTGCATCTCAACGATGTCACCGTTGTCATCGAAGATGGTCGTAAGCGTTTCCAGTCCCACACCGCTGTTGGTTACAAATTGGATCAAAGTCTGCAGATAAAGTTTAAGTTCATTTTCCGCATTCAGAGCAAAGAAGGGACTTCCGTTCAGACCGACGTACGATAAGTCTTTTGCCAAAGATAAAACTTCGTTGGCAAGCTCTTGCACAGAAAGCTCTGTGTTTCCTTTGGCAACACGCAACACCACGGAAAGATTGCCTTGTGCATCCTGCATGGGGATCAGCGCGATTTCCAAGTTGTTGCCGACAACAAGCCCTGCATTCACAAGGGCTTTGTTGAAGCTTTCAATGAAGTTCAACAAATTCTCTTTGTTGATATCAATCACGTCGCGCGTGATCTGCAGTTCATAATCGCTGCCGAAGAGGGCTTCGATTTCCTCAATCGACAGACCCAAAGAGAAGTTTTCCAGAGAGCCGGACGCAACCTCCACCTCACTGTTACCAATGTGGTAGACGTATTTCAAACCGGGATTTCCGGTGCCGGAAAGCGTGATGGTATAAGCATCGAACGCGTAGATCGTCTGATCGGCTTCGCCTTCGATTTTCACCGTGTAAGCGCGGGGCGAAAGATCCGACGTGTAAAGAACGGGAGCAGCACCGAGCGTAACGTCCGCCGTCGGAAGCGAGGTTTGGACGGTGTAATACTGCGCGTTGGGAATCTGTGTCAACAGAAGTTCGTAAAGCTGACGGAATTCATCGACCGTCACCACGTCGCCCTGTGCACGGAAGCTTTCCTGCGTAAAGGAATTGACTTCCGCACCGTTCTTATTCAGAACGCGGATCTTGACACCGTACGAGGTCTGACCGGGAGCCACGGCCGAAAGTGTGGTTTCCAACGCAACCGTGGGGAACGGTCCTGTGTGCAAAGAGGTATTGTCTTCTTGCAGCACGGCTGCCAAAAGCGTATCCACAAAGGGGCTGTTGGTATCAACCAGCGCATTGACCGGCATCAAATCAACCGTAGCAAGCTGCTCGACCATTCTTTCTACCTTGTCAAACTGGCTTTGCATATTCGACATATCGGCAATGTAATCACGAACCGGCTGATCGTGCCATACGATGGGAAGATAATGATTGATCAGGTCGATCTGCGCCTGAAGTTTCTTCGCATTGTCACCCTTGTAGTAATAGGAAAGGCCACCGTTTTCGCTATTGTACTGGGTCAGATATTCATACAGGTAAGAATATGCGGTATCGGGATTGATACATTCTGCCGTCAGAATGTGCAGGGCTTCTTTGGCGGCAGGGGTCATATCCGTAACCAAGGAGCTGACGGAACCCAAGATCGAAGAGGTCAGGTTCGCAAGGTTGTTGTAGAAATTGTTTTCGTGGCAGAGACGGTCCAGCGTGGTTTTCTGATTGCGGGTTTCCATCTCCAGAGTATTTGCAATGTTCATCAGATCCAAAACAGTCTGAGCACCCAATCCATCGATGGAAAGGCGATAGGTTACCTGAACGCTGGTAAATACTCCGTCGCAGTCGAAGCTGCCTTCATATTCCATCGGACCGACGCTTGTGAGTCCAAACTCGGTTGCAGAGGCGCGGGTGGCAAGAACGGGAACCGCGCTGACGGGAATCCAAAGAGCGTTCATTCCCACAATGCCTGCGTCCATAGCGCGGGCAGTCAGCTTATAGCCGGTTCCGTCAACCGTAACTTCCGTCAGAGCATCTTCGCTATCGGGCGTACGGAAATAAACGGTATCCACCAAAAAGCAATTGCTCAAGAGAACGGATTTTTCTTTATCAGAGAGCTGCTGACCGGGGTCTTTGCTCATAACGATCAGTTCTGCCAAGCTCTTGGAAACCAGCGCCTTTCCTTCGGTGCGGCTGACTTCGATGTTTTCGACCACACGATAAATCGTGCTTTCGCGCTGGGCAACACCGTTTACTTTATAGTCGTAAGATTTGGCAGGATCGGTGGGGCGCGGCAGACACCAGTTGTAACCGTAAGGTACTTCGGTCACGTCGCTGCCCGCAGGCAGATAGGTTTCTTTGATGGTGTAATTTTTGGGCGTATAGGTGATGACGTAGCGAATGTCCTGCGTCAAGGAGCCAAGCTCGCCCAAATCCGTTCCGCTCTTATCCTGAACCGAAACGTTGCGGTGGTAGTTATCCGTTCCGACGTTGTAGAACGAATCCCACTGAGTCAGCGCAGAATGCTCCACGCCGGAGTCGGTAATGGCACGAAGGATGCTCTGAGCATCGCTGTCAACGTCCAGCGCCAAGGTGGTAGTGAAAACGTCCAAAGAAATCAGTTCCGTCGAATCGACAGAGCCCTTCGGAACAACCTCGGCCTTCACTTCGACCGAAACGACCTGCTGATCCACGTAAGCGGAGATCACCGTTTCACAGGCAAAGAGTTTTTCTTTGATGGTGACGTCGGGATGCTCCGTCACGAGAAGCTCTTCGGTGATGGGATCAATACCGGCTTTCACCGCTGTATCCAGAGCCGCATACTCGTCGGTGGTTACCCCACTCTTTACGAATTCTTTTCCAAGGTACAACCAAGTTTGGTTATTTTCTTTTTTCACCATCGAGGCAAGCTGATGCATCGGAGTGCTTTGTGCAGAGCCGGACACCAGACTATCGATCTGATGTGCCTTTTCCAAGGCGGTCTGAGCAAGCTCATCCAGTTCGGCCTTCTTTTCCGCCACCAGTTTGTCTGCTTCTTTTCTCGCTTCACTCTCAATGGTTTGGCGAAGTTTCACCTGCGCTTCGGCTTTGATTTCGGCAATCTTTGCTTCGGCTTCATCCTCAATGGTTTCGCGAAGCTTTGTCTGAGCTTCGGCTTTGATTTCGGCAATCTTTGCTTCGGCTTCATCTTCAATGGCTTCGCGAAGTTTTGCCTGTGCCTGCGTCTTAGCGGTTTTGTATTCATCCTCAACGCTTTCAACCGCATTTTCCAGTTCATCCAGTGCTTGATTTGCGTCTCGTTTACAATTCAGAAGAGTGGGAAGCACAAGTATGTCAAACGTTCCTCCAAAACCAAGATCCTCATACTTCTTTCTTTCTCTTTCAATAAGCCCATCCAAATCCTCACGCTTGGCATCGATGGCGGCATAGATGGTGGGGGTAGTAAAAAGACCTTTGTCTTTCAAGCTGTCCAGTTCAATATATCCGTCTTGGATATATTGGGCATACTGAACCTTCGCCTCTTCCACCTTTTCATTGATGGTGGGGATGAGTCCTTTGAAGTTTGCGGGCAACAGTTCTTTAAACTGATCGTAATATTCGTTGTCGGACTTCAGTCCATTGTCAACCACATCTTCCAGTGCATCTTCGAGCTTAGGCCAGTTTTCGTTATAGGCCTTATCCACCTCTGCCTGCAAGCCGGCAAAGTCCGAAGGAATGATGTCTTTGAGCTGATCGTAATAGGGATTGCTGGGTTTTAAGCCCTCTGCGAACACCTCTTCCAGTGCATCTTCCAGTTTGGGCCATGCCTCGTTATAGACCTGATCAATTTCTGCCTGCAAGCCGGCAAAGTCCGAAGGAACGATGTCTTTGAGCTGATCGTAATATTTGTTATCGGACTTCAAGCCGTTTTGGAACACTTCTTCCAGTGCTTCTTCCAGCTTGGGCCAATTTTCATTATAAGCTTTATCCACAAGACCGGGCAGTTCCTGCTCTACAATCTCGTCGATCTTATCTTTTGCTTCGGCAACGGTGTTTTCGCCCGTTCCGGTTGCCAGATGCTCGATCTCTTCTACCAAAGCAATCAAGTCGGCACTATTCTCGTCGATCGTGGTGATCTTATCACAGAACCAAGCAAGATCATCCTTGATTTTCTGTCCGTTTTCAAGCATAAACTTGACTTTGTTCGAGGCAGCCGTAAAGTCGGCAATATCCTTGGACAACGTGAGGCGATTGTTGTTTTCGCTCTTATCGTAATCCGCAATCAAATCACCGATGGCTTTTTTGATCGCGCTGTTTTCTTCCAGTCCCAAAGAATAGGAGTAGATCTCTTCTCCATCGTGCTCAAAGCTATAATGAACCCCTTCGTAGAGCATACGAAGGTCATCCATTCTTGTGTTGATGTAGGTAACCACAGTAGAAAGATAAGAAACGCCGATCATCTTGTGATAACCGTCTACCAGATCAAACGGCGTTTCGAGGAAGAATTCCTGAACCGCAGGATCCACCTCGATATAGAGCGCATAGGTTACTTCGACGTGGTAGGAGTTCGTCGGCTTCTGGAACGATCCGACGTAAGCTTCCCCTGCCGGTTCCAGCGGAACTTCGATATCCGTTCCGGGCGTGCCGTCGGTGTTAAAATATTTCAGAATCGCTTTCGTCGGCACCCATTCGAATCCATCCGTTTCATAGGGCAGAGCGGTTACGATTTGATTCTCGGCATCCACCGTAACGTGTCCGTCGGAATTGTCCACGGGGATTTCAACCGAATACGTTTCGCCACGCAAAGCCGTGCACGCAAGAATTGCTTTCTCGGCGTCACTGAGCTCGTAGTTGGCGGAAATCAACGTTCCGGTTGTGCCATGCCATTTTCCGTCATCTTCCTGAGGCGTGCTTTCGTACAGCTGCTGCGACATTGCGTGCGTATGAGAATGCAAAGTGGCGGCAATGGCGGGAGCACAAGGCGAGAGCATCATCAAAAATGACAAAACCAAAGCAAGTGCTTTTTTGAGGAATTGTGTCCTTTTTCTCATTTTGTCTTCTACCTTTCCTAATGTGAAATGAACTGAAAGTTACATCATTCTGCGGTGTCATTCGCCTGCAAAATCGAAGCAAAAAACACCCATCAAAGCCGAGAGCTGAATTCAGAATATAAAGCAACTATTATACATTTTCATTGTACCACAAAGCTCTTTTAATTGCAAGAATTTTCGCTTCTTTTTTTAGAAAAACAACAACAAAAAATTGACAAAAATCAACGCAAAATTGTTCCATATTTCTCTGTTTTTTCGACATTTTGCACAAAGAAAAAGAAGCTTTGAAAGCCAAAGCTTCTTTTTTCGGATTTTTCTTTTTATCAAGAGGAACGTTTTACAATCCGATTTTAATCTTCCCGATGGCGGGATTTTCGATCACCGCACCGTCCAAGTCAAAGCGCGAACCGTGGCAAGGGCAATCCCAAGAATGCTCCTGACGGTTGTATCGGAGCGCACACCCCAAATGGGAACAGCGCGGAACGGTTGGGGAAAGATAACCCAAAAGCGATTCCGCAAGATTGACCGCAAGCTGAGGTCGAAGCACGCTTCGATTCGGCGAAAAAATCTCTGCATACGAATTTTCTTTTCCTAAAATCCGATCGGATAGGATCAAAGCGGACACCATGGAAGAGGTCATCCCCCATTTGTTAAAACCGGTAGCGACAAAAAGACCCGGGGTATGGGAAGAATATCGACCGATATAGGGGATGTGATCCAGCGTCATACAATCCTGCGTTGCCCAGCGAGCTTGTAGCTGCGCCTGCGGGTAATATCTGTGCCAAACCTCTTCCAATTCCTTCCAGCCGCCGCCGTCTTTTCCCGTTCGGTGACTTCCTCCACCCAATAGCAAAGCACCGTTGTGGTGTCGAAACGAAAGCCCTTTCATATCCTCGTCCACATACATTCCTCCGAAACTTGGCGCACCGTTCAGTGCCAACACGTAGGAACGATGCTGATACTGCTTGAAAAAATAAAAGCCGCATCGGTTCAGAATCGGAAAGTGCGTGGCGACGATCGTTTGATCGGAAACAATGGTCCCCTTGTTTGTGATGGCACCGCGAGGAGTAATTTTAAGCACCTTCGTGTTTTCATAAATCGGCAGATCTTTGGCAAGCGCGAAGGCAAACTTGAGGGGATGAAACTGGGCTTGTCGCGAAAAACCAATCGCACCCGAAACGGAAAACGGAAGCGGAAGATGCTCTTTGACAAGGATCGGATATCCCAACGTTTCCAGCAGCTTTGCTTCCCTTTCGATTTTTTTCGGATCGGAACGCGAATAGACAAACGAGCCCTGCTCTTCAAAATCACAAGGAATCGTTCGGCACAAATCTCGATAGCGCTCCAGCGCCGCAAACTGCGCTTGCAAATATCCCTTTACCGTTTCAAGCCCGAATCGCTGCGCCATTTGATCGTAAATCAAACCGTGCTGAACCGTGATCTTTGCCGTGGTATTTCCCGTGACCCCGCTGCAAATTCGGTTTGCTTCGACCAGCACGCACGCGACCCCCGCCTGTTTGAGCAGATAGCAGCAAAGAATTCCCGCAAGTCCCCCTCCGATAATCAAAACGTCCGTTTTGGTTTCACCGGAAAATGAGCCGAATCGCGGTCGAACCGCACCGTCTTGCCAAATTGAACTCATATTTTGTCCTCCCCTTCTGATGGAAACTGCAACACAAATTTTCTTTTAGTATTGCCCACCGCGCGCACTTTCATCAAAGAAAGGCGTAGTTTTACAATAATAAAAAATCCTACCGTTTCGGTAGGATTTTTGATAGGAAAAGGGAGTCGGTGCAAAAGCCGGACGTTTATTTGTTAATGACAAATGTAGCAGAACTATTTGATAATTTCTTTTTTTGAACAACCTGCAAATTCATATCGTTGAGCACAAGTGTTTCAACCTCATAGCGCTCTTTCAATACCTCTACGATTGGGGTGGCTATTCTTTTTGTTCTTGAACCTTCATCACGGACACAAGAATCAATGTACAATAATTCTTTCATTTTAGAAACATTCCACATTCTAAGATTTTATTCAATCGCTTTCATAGCTTCCGCCATATTGATTTTCTTAAGTTTCTTTGTCAGTGCAAGGTCAACGACGATGGTGAACAGTAACGTTAAACCTATCGCCCACAGATAGCTCAGTGCGGCAAGGCGGACTCCGAAGTAGAAACCATCTACCTTAATTTGACTGATGGTATAGTGTAAAAGTGCAATGCCACCAGGGATACCAACAATAGAGCTGATAATTGTTAAAATGATATTTTCTCTAAACACGTAGGACTTTTGCTCACCGCTATGGAAACCAAGTACCTTTAGGGTTGCGATTTCACGAATACGCTCTGTAATCGTAATGTTTGTCAGGTTATACAGCACGATAAAGGCAAGGGCACCTGCACAGCCAAGCACGATTAAAACAATCAAATTCAAGCTATCCAAGATACCGCTAACCGTTTCCTTCATATCATTGACAATATTAACTGCCGCAACGTTATCCATATTTAAAATTTCTGCGCCGACTTTGTATTCTGAGGCGCCATCCTTAAAGTTAAGGTATGCCGTGTTGATTTTAGGAGCCGTTTTGTAGGTGTCGGCACTAAGATAAATAATATCGCCGATATAGTTATCATAAATGCCCGAAACGGTAACGGTCATTTCCTTATAATCGCTATCACGAAGGGTTACGGTGTCGCCTACGGAAACCCCTAATTTATTAGCAACACCGTAGTTGATAACAACCTCGTTTACCTTAGGGAAGGCAATATTTTCTTCCCCTTTATGAAGATTTACAAAGGCGGTCATATCTTCCGAGAAAGCAATCGTTTCCACGGGCTTTGTGTTGCCGTTCGCAATCATATCCATACTGCCCGAATGAACCAAGGCCACGTTGTTCGTAAGTTCTTTAACTTTTGCTTTGAACTCGGCCTTTTCTTCATCGGTCGGTTCATTTAGAAATGATGCCGTTGCATCATAAAGATTGATTTCGCCGTATTGGTTTTCCACAATGGGCTGAATGGTATCACGAATGCCGAAGCCTGCAATAAGCAGAGCCGTGCATCCGCCGATGCCGATCATCATCATAACCATTCGCTTTTTATAGCGAAGAATGTTTCGCACCGAAACCTTATGTAAGAACTTCATTGGTTTCCAAATGAAACCGATTTTCTCCAAGAAAATTCGTTTGCCTGCACTTGGCGCTACGGGTCGCATAAGACCTGCAGCACTTGTTTTCAAATCCTTACGACAGACAAAATAGGTAACACCGAGCATGCATACGAGATACAGCACAAGACAAGACAGTAGCATTCCTGCATCAAATACATACTGCGCCGGTCTGTCGATGGTATACATAATGTGATAAACTTCCCACAACACCATCGGCAACAGCTTTGTTCCTAAGAAAAATCCGATGATACAACCGAAAACCGAAGCACTTCCGGCATAAACAAGGTACTGCGAAGAAATCGCAAGATTCTTATAGCCGAGTGCTTTGAGAACACCGTTTTGGGTGCGCTGTTCACCCACCATCCTTGTCATAGTGGTAATGCAAACAAGGGCGGCAACCAGGAAGAAGAACAATGGAAACACCTTTGCAACACCGGATACGATTTGAATATCGCTTTCAAAATTGGCGTAGCCGAAGTTGGCAGTTCTGTCAAGCACATAGGTTGTGGGCTTTTCGAGGGATGCTAAATCCGCTTCACCGTCGGCAATTTCTTTTTCCGCCTTCTCGATTTCGGGCTTTGCTTCATTGATTTTCTTTTGTACATCATTTAATTCTTTTTCTGTTTTGGCAAATTCCGCTTTGGCATCTGCTACGCCTTTTTCGTAGGAAGCATAGTTTGTTTTATATTCTTCCTCGGCAGCGTTCAGCGCTTGTTCCTGTACTGCAAGCTGTGCCTGAACCTGAGGAATAGCGGCAGACGGGTCTTTTTTAGCGGCTTCAAGCAGCCCCCGATTTTTGTCAAGCTCAGTGCGAGCTGCATCAAGCTTTGTTTTACTGTCGGCAAGCTCTTTTTCGGCCTTTGCTTTTTCTGTGCGATAAGTAACCCAACCGTCATCAATTTCCTTTTGTCCATCGTCAAGCTCGGTTTTCTTTTCAGTTAACGCTTTCTTGGCATCGTCAAGTTCTGCCTTAGCATCGTTATAGATCCCGTTAAAACGAATGTCGGCGCGTTCGGTTAGCAGTTTTTCAACCGAGCCTTCCATCTGCTCAATGGCATTTTCATATTCCTCGGAGTGTATCTCGTAGGACTTTGGCAAACTCAAAAATATTTCGGTGAAATAATCGGTAGAAAAGCCGTCCTGCAGCAGATAGATAAATCCGGTTGCTTTACCGTTAGAGAGAGCCGTTGTGCCACGCTGAAAATTGATATATTCCGAAGCGTTGATAAGACCGACAACGGTGTATTCATCATAAGCAAAGGTATCCAAGGTTTCCTCGGAATTGCTTTTGGATAGTTCGATGGTTTTGCCGAGCATATCTTCGCTGACGTATAGCGCATCCATTAAACATTCGTTGGGCTTTTCGGGTTTTCTGCCTTTTATAATATCCACGCCGTTGATACCATCAAGCAAGGTGTGGGTGTGCAGAACAGTATCCGAGCCGTCTTCGGTCAGAGTAATCACGTCGGCACTAACAGAGCCATAGGCCTTATCAATGCCTTTAAGCTGATTAAAACTGTCAACATCATCCTGGGTAAGCCCGAGCGTACTGACAAGGCGAAAATCATATAAATTCAGTTCATCAAGGTATGTATCTGCCGTTTTGTGCATGGTATCTTCGGTAATACGAAGACCTGCAAAAAAGCCAACACCGAGAGCGATAATAGCAAGTATGGCAAGATACCTACCGAGCGAACTTTTTATCGTTCGAAAAATTGATTTTTTTAGCATAGTCTTACCACTCAATTTCCTCAACAGGTGTTACGGTTTCGTTCTTGTATTCCTCTACAACCGTTCCGTTTTTGACCTTGATAACGCGGTCTGCCATAGCGGTCAAAGCACTGTTGTGGGTAATAATAACAACCGTCATACCGGTGTTTCTTGCGGTGTCCTGCAGAAGTTTTAAAATCTGTTTACCCGTTACATAATCGAGCGCACCTGTCGGCTCATCGCAAAGAAGTAACTTCGGATTCTTGGCAAGAGCACGGGCAATAGAAACTCTCTGCTGTTCACCGCCCGAAAGTTGCGAGGGAAAGTTAAGTGCACGTTCTTCGAGACCGACCTGTTTTATCATTTCCATCGGTTCCAACGGCTCTTTGCAAATCTGCGTTGCCATTTCTACGTTTTCAATGGCGGTCAAGTTACCGATAAGATTATAAAACTGAAAAACAAAACCAACGTCATAACGGCGATAGTCGGTTAGCTTCTTATCGTTATAATTGGAGATATCCTCACCGTCAACTGTTACTTTACCGCCCGACAAGGTATCCATACCGCCGAGAATATTAAGCAACGTAGTCTTGCCTGCACCCGACGGGCCGACGATAACGCAGATTTCTCCCTTATCAATAGAGAAGGTAGCATCGTGAAGTGCTTTAATCTCCACTTCGCCCATCTTATATGTTTTGCTAACATTTTCAAATTCAACAAAATGTCCCATATCTTGTCCCTCTTCGATTTATTTCTCAAAATATTATACCATTTTATCCTATAGTATAGCAATAAAAATTCAACTCTACCTCAACTGAACTTCAACAAATGTTGAAGTTACCTCTTTACAAAATGCTTGAGATTTTAGGTAAGCAACTACAATAACGGTATGATTATATAACAACCCGAAAAATCAAATGCAGATAGCATAAAAAATAAAGCCAGGCCAAAAAGCCTGGTTTCATGCGGTTTTAGGGTAAAAAAAGAAACCTTCTTATTGAACTGGTTCAGTCCAATTTAAGAAGGTTTTCTTTTGGGGTCTCCCACCCAAAAGTGAACCGGAGAAAACCGATGAATTTTATAACAGAAATGGAATTTGATATAACCAATCATTAAATATTAATTGATGTTTAAGCAGTCCATTAGTAGACTTGCAATTTTTTCAGCGTTTTCTTTGCATCCACCTTTAATCCATTCCGTAATT
>JAZNNH010000064.1:0-15856 GCA_045580105.1 Eubacteriales bacterium
ACCGTTCTCAAATCCTCCGCCGGCGCCGCGGAACACCTTGCGGTATGCCGCGTTTCCAATTTGGGCCAACCCGTAGATTTGCTGAAAGAAAAAGGTCTTTGGATCTACGCCTGCGAGGCGGACGGCAAGCCCTACGATCAGATGGACTACAAAGGTCCGATCGGCATCATTTTGGGCAGCGAAGGATTCGGGGTTTCTCGTTTGTTAAAAGAAAAAAGCGACTTCATTGTTTCCCTGCCGATGCGCGGCAAAGTTAATTCCTTGAACGTTTCCTGCGCAGGGGCTGTGATTCTATATGAAGCGGTCAAATTCAGATAAAATTTCGGAAAGGATTTTTCATGGCTTCCACATACAGGTTCAAAAGAAACAGTAAACAAGAAGACCCCAACGTCGAACCGGCAAAATCCTCTGGCACCGCGCAAACCGAACCGACTCCCGTCCACGACAACGATTTCTTCCCGCTTTTATTCGGGCAGGAGGAAAAAACCAAAGTCGAAGACACGTCCCGTGACAGCAAAAAGAAAACAGATGCGGAAGATCTGACTTCCACGGATGATCTGCAAGCAACCGGCGAGGTTTCGCTTCCCGGCGCCGAAAAAGACAAGCCCGACGAATCCTTGTCGGATACACGCGCATTTTTGCCTTTCGGAAACGAGGAAAGCGAAAAGAAAGCCGTTCCCGATGATCTTTTGAAAGCGCTTCAGGAAACGACGGTAGACAGTCAGAAGCTGGACGAGGTGTTCCACCTCTCCAAAACTTCCGGCAGCATCACGGAAAAGGATTTGGACGAAAAGACCGCCCTTCTCAAGGAAATCTTCGGAACGGGCGACGACAAGAAGAAAAAGAAGAAAAAAGCCACCACCCCGGCAGAAAACGAGATCCTTCCCGAAGAGATCGAGGAGGTTTTTGCATCCCCCAAAACGCTGGACGAGGCCCTGCGCGAAGTTCAGAATGAGATCGCAATCGAGCAATCGGACGACTACGTTGCCGTGCACGATTCCCAAGAAGAGAAAACCCGTGAATACGGCGCCTCTTTCTCGGTGGAAGAACTGGAAGAGCAGTTGAACAATCTGCACGCAACCCAAGAAAACACCCCGATTCCCGAATTGGCAGACGAGGTGCGTCTTCCCGATCAGGATAACCTTTATCAGGATACCTACGACGAGCTGGAAGACAAGCAAGTCAAACCCATGGGTCTTCCCGAAGAATTCACTTCTCCCGAAGAATACGATGAGTTTTCCGAGCACCTTCGCGGTCGCAACTACAAAACCATGTGCACCGCGCTTTGGTCGTTCTTGGCATTTTTGCTTCTGTTTTATTTGGAAAGTGCGACCTTCTCCAATCTTTACCACCCCGCCGTTTTAAAACCCGGCGGCATTTACAACAGCATCATTTTCCTTTTGGTAGATCTTCAGCTCGTGCTGATTTCGGGTCTGATCGCCCTGCCCAGTCTCGGCGCAGGTCTGAAGGGTATGTTTACCGGAAAACCGAACCGGCACTGCGCACCTGCGATTCTGACGGTCTTTGCCTTGATCCACCCAATTGTTCTTTTGATCACAAAAACACAGGATTATCCTTTGTTTGGCTGCCTTGCCGCGTTGTTCCTTTTCGTAGATTCGATTGCGGGCTTCTTAGAATCCAAACGGATTTTGCGCTCGTTCCGCATCTGCGCCAGAAAAGGCGACAAGCTCGTTGCAACCGAAGTGGCAGGAGAATCTGCCGAAGCGGAAGCGTTCCGCGAGCAGCTGGAAGGAGATCCTAAATTCTACACGGTTCAAAAAGCTTCTTTTGTGGATGGATTTTTCAAGCAAATGAATGAAAACACAAAAGCAAACCGAACCTTCGGTGTTTCTTTGATCCTCTCTCTTGTGATCACCGTCGCATTCGCCGCTTTTTCCTATTGGAAAGAGCCGAACGTAGCTCTCACGGCAAACCGTTTCATGACCATGGCAATGATGACGTTCCCGCTTTCCGGTATTTTCACGGTCGCACTTCCCTTTTCTCACCTTTCCAAAAAAGCAGAAAAGACGGAATGTGCCATTTTGAGCACCGCGCAGGCAGAAAACTATGCCGATGCTGACGTGGTTTCCTTTACAGACCGCGAGATCTTCCCGCCCAAAAACGTGAAGGTCACCACCATCAGAACCTACGGACAAACCCGAATTGACAAAGCCATCCTCATCGCCGCTATGATTTTCCAAAAGCTGGGTGGCCCCCTGTCGCACGTATTCAAGAAAACGATTTCCGACGTGTACTCTGAAATTCCCGAAAATTTTGATTTTTTGGAAATCACCGCAGACGGTTTGTGCGCCAAAATTGACGGAAAAGACGTTTTTGTCGGTAACAAGAACTATTTGCTCTCCTACGATTTCGGCTATACCAAAGATACGATGGACGAGCCGTTTGAAGCCAAGACCGGTAAGATCATGTATATGGTGATCGGCTCGGAATTGGCGGCAAAATTCTACATCCGTTATTCGATGAGCAAGCGTTTCCAAAAGACCATTCTTTCCCTGTTCAAGTGCGGCATCTGTCCCGCAGTCAAGACCTGCGACCCCAACATCGATGCCGATCTCTTCCGCACCCTGTTGCAAAACGATAAGATTCCCGCCGGCATCATCAAGACCTGCGATGCTATGAAAGACGCTCCGGCTCTGGAACGAAGCGAAAGCGGCTTGGTTTGCACCTCTTCCATTGCCAATCTTCTTTCCGCGTTTTGCCTTTGCGATTCCCTAAAACACCTTTGCCGCACCAACGCCGTCATGAAAATGCTTTCCTTGCTGGTGGGCGCGGGCGTTGTCGTGTTCCTGTACTTGATTGAAAACCTCACGAAAATTTCCGGTTTGTTTGCAATCCTGTATCAGCTTTTGTGGATGATCCCCGTGATCATTCCCTCCCTTTCCGAGTAAGCAATTCACAAGTGCCGAATTTCGGCACTTGAAATCCACCCTTAGCGCAACTGGATAGAGCATCAGATTCCGATTCTGAAGGTTGGGAGTTCGAACCTCCTGGGGTGGACCAAAAAAGACCGACGTAATTTACACGTCGGTCTTTTCTTTTTTGATCCATCCGCAAGAAAAATAATCCTCCATCAATTCTTCCACCATGCGAGGGCTGGTATCGCTTTCCACACAACGATCCAAAAAGATCTTCAGATAACGCGTGCGATGCGGCAGTTCGGAAAGTCGAATGGTGTAGGAAAGTTTTCCCGATTCCCATTCCCTGCCGAAAAAGGACAACTCCTCTCTTTTTTGGATCAAAATATATTCTGATTTCAATGCATTTTGTTGAACTGTTTTATAATAAAGAATTCGTGAAACTGCCATCTGTTTTCTCCGCTATTTTTTTGACCAAAAAGCAGTATATACAAAGAAAAACAAAAATGCAAGAGGGTGTTTTTCGCGGTTTTTCAAGCTTTTTGTGCAGCTTGTCAAGATTGGTTGACAAGAAATTATTTTCTTAACTTTTTTTCGACGGAATGAGAAATTTTTGATTCGAAAAAAATATTTTATGAATATTTTCATCGAATTTTTGAATGTTTTCAAGATAATATCGGTAAATATCGCCAAAAATGAATATTTTGTTCTTTTTATCCATTCCGCGCTTCATTTTTGTGAATGTTGCACAAATCCATTTTTTCAATTTCAGAGAATTGACAAGCATCGACCCTGCGTTTTATAATGGAATCAGAACAAATCGGAGGTTGTTATGAAGCGGATCTTGGTGGAATTTTATTCTTGGAAAGCACCGGAAAATCTGATCTCTCTACTGAAAGAGCGCTATGACAGGGTCTATTTTCTGTATTTTCAGACAGGACTTGCTCCCAAACCGAAAGAAAAACGGATGATCGGTGACGTTGTGCAGCAAATTCTGGGCTTTCGTCCCCATTTTCTTCCCATTCAAGCAATGGAACCCTCCGCGGTTTTGGACGTGCTTGGCAAGCTCTTAACGTCCGGGGTATCGATAGAGATTGATCTGACCGGCGGAAACGAAATTTTTCTTGCCTGCGCCGGTATGTTTCTTGCCGAGCATCCCGCCTTTCCCATTTCGCTTCATCAATATGACATCAAAAGCGGAAAGGAAGTATTTCGCTACCCCGAAAAAAGAATTCCGGAAGATCATTTCCCCCATTACTTGAGTGTACCGCAGATCTTTTCCCTCAACGGAACGTTCCCGCTGACTTCGCCCTCCCATCATTTTACGCGCGGTCCTCTGCGAGAAGAAATCTTGCGGCTTTGGAGAGCCGTCGGGCGATACAACAAAGAATGGAATCTGTTCTGTTCCCTGCCCTGTGAGCTTCAGAACACCAAGGGGACCCATTTTCAAAAGTGCATCGGCACCGATGCGCGGCAACGTGCTTCTTGGCGCATCATTTCCCAGCAATTAAAGCTTGCCGGCATTTTGAAAAACGGAACCGTCCATTCCGCTCACGGCAGATGCTATGCCGAATTTGATCTGGACGTTGCACGCGAGGCGCTTCTTCTCTATGAAAAAGCAGGCAATCTTCTGGAGCTGTATACGGCAATGGCCGCCTTTGATTCCGATCGCTTCCACGACATTCGCGTGGGTGTGACGGCGGATTGGAACGGGCGCCGTGCCGCGCCGCAAAAGCCGGATCCGCGTAACGAAATCGATTTGGTTTTGATGCGACAAAACCTACCGATCATTGCCAGCTGCAAAAACACCTATCCCCAAAATGAATTTTTGTATGAGATCGGGACGATCGCGCGTCACTACGGCGGTCCATACGCCACGGCAGCCCTTCTCACCGCAAACGCCGCTTCCGCCACCGTTCGCCAACGCGCCAAAGAAATGGGAATCGTTTTGATCGAAAACATCAACAAAAAATCCTACGATGAATTGGTTCAATTGTTTGAAACGCTGTTCTCCACGTAAACTGGCAAAAGAAAAAAGACACACGAAATCGTGTGTCTTTTTTACCGGCATTTTTCTTATTTGGTAAACTCGGGATAGAAGTTGTTGCTGCGAGTGGTGGTAGCGGGGGGTGCGGGATCCAGATTCTTATCTTCGATTCCCAAGATGGTTTCGGGACGAACCCAAGGACGACCCTGAATTCCACTGGTTTCTTCGTGAGTCAGATAACCCTTGTATGCAGTCAAGCTACGACGAATGAAGCCATCGCGAACACAAGCTTCGGTCACGCCGTTGTTCAGAATGTTGAGCAGCATCGGAAGCGTTTCGGAAGCAAGAGCCACGGTGGTGGAGTGAGCCACAGCGCCGGGGATGTTGCTTACGCAGTAGTGAACGACACCGTTCACCACATAACGGGGGTTGTCGTGGTGGGTTTCGTGGCTGGATTCGATGGCGCCGGGATCGTCGTTGGAAATATCAACCAAAACGCTGCCGGGTTCCATCAATTTGAGCATTTCCTTATCAATGAGGAAGTCTTTTCTTTGCTTGGGCCACTTCACACAGTTGATGACCATATCCATCTGAGGAAGAACGGAGGTAATCGTTTCCTTGGTACAGAACATGGTGCTGATCTTATTGTGGTAACGGTCTCCGAGCATTTTCAGAACACCGATGTTGATATCCATTACGGTCACGTTAGCACCCAGCGCATACAGGATCGAAAGAGCACCCTGTCCTACGATACCGCCGCCGAGAATGAGCACGTTCATACGGGGAGCGCCAGCAAAACCGCCGACGAACTTTCCTTTGCCGCCGTTGATGGTGAGCATCGATTCCAAACCGAAAAGAGCTCCTTGCTTGCCGGCAGCTTCGCAGTTGGGCGAACCGTAGCGGTGGCTGTCTTCTGCGGTGATGGCAATGCATTTGCTATCCAAAATGGCCTGTACTTCTTCGGGGTGGCCTGCGGGATGGATGCAGCAGTAAACGATCTGATCTTCACGCAGATAGCCGTATTCCGATTCCTGAATTTCTTTTACCTTAGCAACAAAGTCGCACTTTGCCCAAAGCTCAGCTGCTTCGTCGCAAATGGTAGCGCCTGCTTTTTCATAGGCCGCATCCGTGAAGCCACAGCCCTGTCCTGCGCCCTTCTGCACCAAGACCTTGTGACCTGCGGCAACGATAGAGCTTACCTCCACGGGAGTACAGATCACTCGATTTTCTCCGATTTTAATGTCCTTTAATACACCAAAAACCATCTTCATTTCTCCTTTTTATTATAAATCTTGCGTTTTGTTTCGTTGGATCCGAACGCTGTTTTTCGAACCCAATATAAAACAAAACTTTCCTTTTCCATTATAGTTTTATTTTTCCTACTTGTAAAGTAGGAATTTTTATGATAAAATATTGATTGCAATCAATATTACTTCGGAGGGTATGAAATGACGAGTGCCGGAATTGAATGTTTTCTTGCCATTTGCCGATTCAAAACGATCAGTCGTGCGGCAGAAGCACTTTTTATCACGCAATCATCTTTGAGCATCCGATTGAAAACCCTGGAAGAGGAATTGGGGGGAACCCTGTTCTTCCGCAAAAAAGGAAGTCGCGAAATGTCCCTGACCGCCGCAGGCAAGGAGTTTTACGAACTTGCCTTGCAATACGAAGCCCTGCAACAAAAAATGCTTTCCGTCTGTCAGAAACAGCCGAAGAACTTCCGCGTTTCTTCCTTTAACAGCTTGGGAACTTATTTTTTGCCGGAGGTTTGCGAACGCTTTCTGCAGACCTATCCTCAGATTCATTTGCAGCTCCAAGATATGGAGGTCGACGCGGCCATCAACAGTTTGCAAAGCGGTGACACCGAGCTTGCTTTCACCGCAGGCAAAATTCAAAGCGAAAATTTGATTCAAATTCCCGCATTCCGAGAAGACATGATTCTGGTTTGCGGAAAGGATCTGAAAGTATCTTCTCCGATTCAGCCGGACGAGATTCCCATGCACCAAGAAATATTTATCAAGTGGAGCAGTCGATTTACACAGTGGCACGAGGCAACCTTCCCCCAAGCCGATCCGCAGATCACCGTTTCCATTATGACGCATTTAAAGCGCTTCTTGTCGCAAGGCAACGCTTGGACCATCGCGCCTTTGAGCGTGGTGGAGGGACTGGAAGCGGATCTGGGCAGGGAAATTCGCCGCATTCCCACGTCTTTTTCGATCCCGAAACGCGAAATTTCCCTTCTCTTTCGCGCGGGCATCGACAAAACGGTGATTTCCTCTTTTTGTCAGAGTTTAAAAGACACGCTTCTTGACCATCCGGACTTTGAATGTCTGCTTTAATCTTTTTTGAGCAAAACAAAAACGGTGCCGATCTTGTGATCAGCACCGCTTTTGTTATTTACTTTCTTTTTTTGACAAAGACCATACTCAAAAGCAAAGCCAGCACGTAAAGGACCATCGCAACGCCGATCACAATCTGATATCCGTCGGGATTGACGAGATTTCCGTCAATCTCTACCACAGTGCCGAACGTCTTTACAATCCAGTTTGCAAGCTGATTTCCGGTCAGACCCGCAAACGCCCAAGCGGAAAGCGTGATCCCGTGAATCGCCGAGATGTTGGACATACCGTAATGGTCGGAAAGCAAGGTAGGCACGTTGGAAAATCCGCCGCCGAAGCCCGCGTTCACCACCATAATCAGAGCCAGAGTCAGAAACGCCAAGAAGGGGTTGCTTGCGCCGCCTGCCAGCGCCTTTGTCACAATCACAACACCGGAAAACAGAATGGAAAGCACAAAAATGAGCTTATAAATCGTGTTTCTATCCTTCAATTTATCGCCCGCAGCAGAAAACGCGACGCGCCCGAGGGTGTTGAACACGGCAGAGCTTGCCGAAATCGCACCAACCATCGCGGCAAGACCGATGCATTTGACGATCATCTTTTCCTGAGAAATCAGCATCAAACCGCAGGTAATATTGATATAAAACATCAACCAGATTCCGACATAATTAAGAATCGGTCTGGTCCGAATCACCGACAGAATACTCTTTCTTTCCGAAGCGGAAGTGGGCTCGTGCCAATCATCGGGCTTTTTCAAAAGCAGATGGCCTACAAACATCATAACAAAATAAACACCGGAAAAAACAAGGAACATAAGCCAAATTCCGCGATCGCCAAAGCGTTTGAGCATCCATTCCATCACAGGACTTGCAATGGCCTTTGCCGCGCCGAACCCTGCCACCGCCAAGCCCGTGGCAAGACCTTTTTGATCCTCAAACCACAGCATCAGCGTTTTGATGGGGGAAAGATAGCCCATACCCAGACCGATGCCCATAATCAAGCCGTAGCAAAGATAGATCCCGATCAGAGCAAGCGCGCTGCCCCGGTGCTCGCCGCCATACCAAATAAAAAATCCCGTTCCTGCCATACCCAAAGAATAGCAGATTGCGGCAATCAAAGAGGACGTGTGAATGTCCTTTTCCACCACATTGCCCAAGAACGCCGCCGACATCCCCAAGAAGAAGATGGCAAAGCTGAAGGCCCATTCGGTAGCCCCCATCGTTTGACCGATATGATCGGCAATTTCTTTGCTGAACATCGACCAACAATAAACCGTACCGATACTGCAATGAATCAGGAGTGCAGGGATTGCCGCACGAATCCACTTGTTGGTGCGCCAAGAGCCCTTTGATTTAAGTTTGGTATCCATATCTCAAATCATCCTTTCGATCTGTTTTGAAGATACCTTTATGTTACAACATTTTCAAAAAAATGGCAAGGGGTTTTCATTTTGATGGAAAAGAAAAAAACGACCGGTCGAAACCGATCGTTTTGGATGGTGGAGACAGGGGGGTTCGAACCCTCGACCTTACGGATGTGAACCGTACGCTCTAACCAGCTGAGCTATGTCTCCGAGCAGATGGTATTGTATCACATAAAAATACAAAATGCAATAGCGGAAACAAAAATTATCATTTTCATTTTTCCAAACAGAATAAAAATTTGTATTGACTTTTCTCATCTTCTGTGTTACAATCTCGTTTGCAGATCCGAGGGATCGCCTATGGAGGTATAGCCCAGCTGGTAGAGCATTCGCTTGACGTGCGAAGGGTCAGGGGTTCGAGTCCCTTTGCCTCCACCACGCAAAACGCCTTTTGTCAGTAGACAAGAGGTGTTTTTTGTTTTATGATACAAGCAGAATACGGGACTTTTGCAGGGAGGTTGTTACTATGAAAAAGTTAATCGCATGGATTCTATCGATGACGTTCGTGTTAGCATTGGTCGGTTGCAGTCATACCAAAACCTATCAAATCAGAATTACGATTCCGGCAGGCAGCACCGAGTCCTTTGTTTATTCGGATGAAGAGATTTCCCCCACAAGCAATCAGATTATGCTTTCTTCCGGCGAGGGTTTGGGGGATACGCAGGTAATATTAAAAACCGTAAAAGTGAAAGAAAAAACCGCTTATGAGCCCGCCTATCTTACCCCCGGTATGCCTGTTGAAATGAAAGCGGAAAAAGGTGCGTGGTTCAAAATTGGTGTATCCGTGCAAAACCCTACCGATACCGATATTGACGTTTACGTGCAAGTTGAGGGGGTAACGGTCAGAATTCAAGAAGCCAATTCCGATTTGTAAGTCAAAACCCTTCCTACCGGCAGAATCAAACGGTATTTTTGTTGATTTTAGCAACGCGCTGTGTTATCATACGTACGTACACTTTTCTGATTAAATAAGGAGAAATGAATATGAAATCCGTAAAAACAATGCTTTTAGGCATCGCTTTTCTTGTTCTTGGTGCGATCGGAACACCGCTTTGGATGGCTGGCTCTTATTTTGGCTGCGGGGTGGCAATCGTCGGTACCCTTTTCGGAATCCTTCTCTGTCTGAAAGGATATCTCAACAAAGAGGAATAAGGAAAAAAATACCGTGTGAAAATGAAAAAGAACGTAAAAAGTAAAACGGCAGGCGCGCTTCTAAGTTCTCTGTTATTCGGTTTTGTTTTTCTCAAAACAAGCGACCTTTTCACAAGAATCATCGTAATCCCGTTTTTATTATTCTCTGCTTGCTTATTTGCTAAGAACATTTGTTTTGTGTTGAAGAAAAACAAGCTCGCGACCATTTTTTCCAAAATACAGATCATATCTTTCTTTGTGTATTACTTTGGATTCCTTATTTACTGGGATTATGCGGCGATAACAAATAAAAACCACGTCTCGTTGGCGGTTTCGCTTTTGATGTGGTTTGCCGGAATCCGGATTGCTTACAGAAAATATTTGAAATTGAGAACAAAATGACAGCACGTTATTTTGCGGCGCAGCTAAGCCGGCTCCCGATACCTTGGTCTTGTCAGTGCTTCAAATTCTGAAAAAGAAAAGAGAAAGAAAAGAGAACATATGATCTATCTGATTTTCGGTGCTACGCATACGGGAAAAACGAATCTGGCGCAAAAATTACTCGAAAAGCATCACATCCCCTATCTTTCGCTGGATCATTTGAAAATGGGCTTAATTCGCAGTCAAAACACGAATCTGACTCCCGAACACGATGAAGCGCTTGTGGACTATCTTTGGCCGATCACGAGAGAAATCATCAAAACCGCCATTGAAAATGGGCAGAATCTGATCGTGGAAGGATGCTATATTCCCTTTGACTGGGAAACGGATTTTGAGCCGGAATACCGCGAACACATTCGCTCGATTTGTCTGGTGATGAGCCAGTCCTACATCAAAAAGCATTTTTCCGAGATCAAGGAATTTGCCAACGTAATCGAACAGCGGCTGGACGACTCTTATTGCACGCAAGAGATGCTGATGAGAGAAAACCAAAAGAATCTGGACGCGTGTCGACGCCGTGATCTCCCCTATTGTTTGATTGATGATTCCTACCCTACCCATCTTCCTTGGTAAAAGAAGCAAAAACTGCAGAAAACCCTGCAGTTTTTTTCTTTTTCTATTGCACAAAAAATACCCTTGTGATAAAATGTGGGGTAGAAAGACTTTTTTCAAACCATTTGTACAAGGAGCATGAATCATGACACTCACTGAAATTGCAAAAGAGATCGGAATCGTAAAATACGACAAGATCCCCGAAAAAATGTTTAACTACTATCCGATCCCCGAAGAAAGAAAAAACGAACTTTGCACCATGGAATTGATCGAGCGTCTGCAAGAACGCTTCGACTTTTTCGGTGAATATTTTGAAGATGCAAAAGAGCGTTGGGCCGCAATCGAAAAAGATGAATTGAGAAAAACCTGGGTCGACGTTTCCAGTCTTTATATGATCGACAACGAATATGAAAAGGTCACCAAGATCCCCGTTCCCGAACCCGACGGAACGCTTGCCGGCGACCTCTTGCAGCTGTTCATTCACGTGCCCAGCATTGAAAAAGCGTATGATTTGTACTTGGAGCGCGGCTTTTCCGAAGAAGAAGCAAAGGGATATATGCGCACCTATTACAACAACATGAACCACACTTCCAAGAACGTCATCGGAAGAACCTCACTGATTGCGATGTATTTCCGTTGGCTCTGCCTTTACACCAAAGCAAGAATTTTCACCTACAGCGGTTTCAACTTTGAAATTCACCGTTTTTACAGCGCATACGTTTTGAAACACAAGGAAACCGGCGAAGTTGCGATTCTGTCCAAGGGTGGCACCTATCACCGTTCCGGCGAAGTGCTCGGCTCTGCCGGCGCACAAGACGAAGAGGGCTCTTACACGACCACCTTTGAGGAGACCGAAGACGCATTCATCGCTCACCGCATCGAAAATGGCGTATACAAAAAAGAAGCAGAAACCTTCCCCAAAGCACAGTGGGATGTCCTTCTCAAGCCCGGCAATCGCGTCATCGGCGTTCACATCCCGAAGAACACCGATTTCTCCAACGAAAACATCGACCGTGCATTTGCCGGCGCCAAAGAGATCATCAAAAAAGGATTTGCCGAGACTAATCCTAAAATGTTCAACTGTAATTCTTGGCTTCTGTCCCGCCAGCTGGAAGACATCATGAAACCGGATTCCAGAATTTTGGCATTCGGAAGACGCTTTATGCGCTTCCCCATCAAGAGCGACGGAAAATCCGTGTTCAACTTTGTATTCCCTCAGAACTTCAAGGGTAGCTATGAAGAGCTTCCCGAAGACACGAGTTTGATGCGCGCGCTCAAGGCAAAATACATTGCCGGCGAATTTGTCCTCGGTTACGGCGGATTTATGGAATTATAATCCCCGCAGAAAAAAACGCATAACAAAACCGCCTACGGTATGTTCCGTAGGCGGTTTTGTTGTTTTGGATTACTTTTCTTCGGCAATTTTCTTTGCAAGGGTCAAAGCCGTATCGCTGAGGATCTGACCGGCTTCGGGCACCATACAGCTGTGGCGGCAAAGCGAGGTTTCATACAGTCGATTGTTTTCCGAAAACGCTTTTTCGGTCGGGATATAACCGCAATATTCGTTGCAATTTTCCGCAATCATATTTCTCTGATAGGGAGAATTCTTTTTGATATATTTTCCGAATGCGTGATAGATTTCACCCGGTAGAATCGAAATGAGAACGTCGCCAAGCACAATTGCCTGCACGGGGAGGATGTCGGATTTGACTTCTTTTTGGGTTGCCTGATAATGAAGAAGGTTGCGGAAGCGCATAAAGGTTGCGCGCGAATCCGTCCACTCGCGAAGCTGCGCTCTGACGGTGGGTCCGTCGACGGGTCTGCGGGCGATTTCCACCGTATCCATTTTCACCTTTACGCTACCCGAAACGGGCTCGGCGTGATCGAGCGAGGCGATGACGGACGAAGCCAACACTTTGCCCATGTGCTGATACCAATCCTCGGGAATGGGAACGCTCGGATCGGGATTGACGTGGTTGATGTCACCGCAGGCGCCCAGCACAAACAAACTGACAAAATCGTTGCCGTACTTTTCTTTCAGATGCTTGGAAAGATAGGATGAATAGTCCCCGCTGTAACCGCTTTCCCCGTACTCTGCCAAACAGCACTGATGGCAGGCAAAATTAATGATGGCACCGATCGGCTTGCCCTCGCTTTCAAAGAAGAGAACGGGAAGATCGGGATCGATTCCGTCCAAGGGCTCCACAACATCGGTTCTTTTTCTGCCGTGGGTTACATAAAGCCCGCCGGTCGTGACAAAATTGCGGTTGAAGGAAATACTGTCCACCTGAGAGATGGCAAATTTGGCATCGGCTTGACTCAAAGAGCGGTATGCCAAGATGACGGCATCGGCGCAAAGGCGCAAGAACACGTCCACGTACGGCTCATCCGCCACGCCGCCGCAAGTGGGGTCGGAACAGATCGGGGCACCGGAATGGGTGTGGTTGGAGGAAATGCAAACGCATTCGGGCGAAATGGGCGTATACTGCGCGATGCGCTCCGTGATAACGGCGTGAATACCGGGGAGCAAAGAACAAGTATCCATCGTGAGGATGGCGGCATATTGTCCCCCTTCTTCAAACACGCCGGCTTTCACGTAAAGCCGATCCTTCACCCCTTGGGAACGCACGTTGGTATAGTGTCCCCACATAAAACCGCCGATGGGCGGTGTTACATCACATTCGTAAAAAGCTGCTCTCATATGACACCTCTTTTTTTTAAAATTGCGAAAGAACTTCGTTCTCTTGGATTGTAGCACAGTTTTGACAAAAAGTCAAAACAAAGATGGCGTTTCGGCAAGAAAAATCTGTCTTTTTCCAAGCAGATGGTTTACACGCAAAAAAAAGTGTGCTATACTGGAATCAGTTTTGATCGGTGCGAGAAAAAAGAAGGCACCCATCGGGTGCCTTCTTGGCGCGTTGTAAGGGACTCGAACCCCTGACCTACTGGTTCGTAGCCAGTCACTCTATCCAGCTGAGCTAACAACGCAGGTTCTCTCGAACATCGGTTATCTTATCACATTCGGATTTTTTTGTCAAGACCAAACTTGCAGAAAAATCAACAAAAAGGAAAAAACACAATGATGAACCTTCCATTACCAAACGAAGTTATGGAAGCGCTGGCAAGATTGGATGATGCCGGACACGAATCGTTTTTGGTGGGCGGTGTAAGAGATCTGATTTTGAAACGGGACGTAAACGATTGGGATATTACCACTTCGGCTCTCCCCCATCAGATCAAAAACATTTTTTACGATTGCTCTTTGAATTGCGTAGGCGAAAAGTACGGCACCATCAGTGTTCACCTCGGATCACAAATTCTGGATATCACCACCTATCGCAAAGAGGGCGCATATCAGGATCATCGTCATCCGGATCAAGTACGCTTTACCAAGAATTTGTTCGACGATCTGAAGCGCCGCGATTTCACGATCAACGCCATCGTTTACCATCCCAAAAAGGGCTTCCGCGACTATTTTTGCGGAAAACGGGATCTGAAAAAACGTCTGATTCGCGCCATCGGTGACGCAAACGAGCGCTTTTCTCAAGACGCCGTCCGCATTTTGCGTGCCCTGCGCTTTTCCGCTGTTTTGGGCTTTGACATCGAAGAAAAAACAAAGCAAGCCATTCACAAAAACAAAGAATTGATCTTACGCGTAGCACCGGAAAGAATTCTCCCCGAATTTTGCCGCATACTCTGTGGCAGAAACATTCGCTACGTATTGACCGAATTTTCCGACGTAATCGGCATCTTGATTCCGGAAATTCTGCCTACCATCGGCTTTTCTCAGCGCTCCCCCTTTCACCATTTTGACGTATGGCAGCACACGGTCCACGCCGTGTTCCATTCCGAACCGATTTTGGACGTACGTCTGGCCCTGTTTTTCCATGACATTTCAAAGCCGAGTTGTCTGACGGTGGACAGCACGGGACGAGGACATTTTTACGCCCATCCCAAAAAAAGCGCGAAAATCGCAAAAGAAGTGATGGAGCGGATGAAATTCCCCACCAAGCAAATATCTCTTGTCACCCTTTTGGTTTCCCTGCACGATTCTCACCCCGGCAGCCGAGGCGAAGTAAAAAAATTGCTTGATGCCGTCGGCCAGCAGCATTTCCCAACTTTGATCAAAATCATGCAAGCGGACACCTTAGCCCATAGCAGGTGGACGATCAAAAAGCGTCTTGCCCACGTCAATCAGATTTTGCAAACCGGAAATGAAATTTTATCCGGCGGGGAATGCTATTCCTTAAACGGTCTTGCCGTCAACGGAGAGGACTTGAAAACGATCGGAATTCACGGGCCTGCAGTCGGTCAAGCCCTTCAATTTGCCCTTTCCAAAGTGATCTTTGAAGAGTGGGAAAATAACCGCGAAACTCTGCTTTGTGAACTTAAGAAAAATAATTGGTAAATTCCTTGAAAGCCATTGACAAAAAACGGCTTTATCGTTATAATAATACACTGTCGATACCTTAAGGAAAAGTAAAAATGATCAACCAAACCGAAAACAATTTTCTTGATATTTCAAAACTTCTTTCCGGCGAAAGTGCGCGGATTGACTTTGATTTATCTCAGATTCCATTCGAAAACGAAGAAAATGAAATCACGGTTTCATCCCTTCACTTTTCCGGGTACGTATGCGATCTTTCCGGATTTTTCAGACTCTCCGGCACCGTGACAGGTGAGTATTCTGCTCCCTGTGCCCGTTGCCTTGCTCCGGTCAACGAATCCTTTTCCTTGGAAGTTGATCTTCCTTTGAAAACGGAATCGAGCGAATCCGAAACAGATGCGATCGTTGCCGAAGGAAAGAAGATCGATTTGGTTTCCCTTTCTCAGGACACCGTTTATATGAATCTGCCCATGCGACTTCTTTGTCACGAGGATTGCAAAGGACTTTGTCCCAAATGCGGCAAGAATCTAAACAGCGGGACCTGCGAATGCGAACACAAAGAAATAGATCCCCGGCTTGCCGGCTTGGCGGACTTTTTCAAAGATTAAAAATACAACCGGAAACGGGATAGAAAATTTGGGAGGTGCGATATGGCAGTACCGAAGAGAAAAACATCCAAAGCAAGAAAGAATTCCAGACGCTCCAGCGTATGGAAATTGG
>JAZNNH010000065.1:0-20122 GCA_045580105.1 Eubacteriales bacterium
GCTGCAAGATTTATTTTGATGAATCTTGACATTGATACCATCAAGACCCCCTACAGCGTAGAAGATCTTGCCATTGAAGATAAGTGGATTCTGTCCAAATTCAACCGTCTGATTTCCGAGGTAAGCGACAACATCGATAAATACGAACTGGGTGTTGCCCTTGCAAAGCTTTACGACTTTATTTGGGATCTGTTCTGCGACTGGTATATCGAATTGGCAAAACCCCGCCTCTTGGATCCCGAATGCAAGAGCAGATTGGCTGCGCAAAACACCCTTGCCTTTGTCTTCTCTTCGACCTTGAAGCTTCTGCATCCCTTTATGCCTTTCATTACCGAAGAAATTTGGCAGAAATTCCCCCACGAAGGCGAGAGCATTATGATTTCCGATTGGCCGGAAGCGACGGAGCAACTCAACTTCCGAGAGGAAGAAGAGGCGCTGAAACGCATCCTCGACGTCATCGTTGCCATTCGTAACCGCAGAAGCGAAGCAAACGTTCCCGCTTCTCGCAAGGTTCCCCTCTTCATTCAAACCGCCTTCCAAAAGGATTTTGAGGAAAGCATTGCCTTTTTGACCCGTCTTGCCGGAGCAAGCTCGGTTTCCTTTGAAAAAACCTTTGATCCGGAAGAATGTGTTTCGATCGTAACCGATTCTGCCACCGTGTTCATTCCTCTGTTTGAACTGCTTGACGTGGAAAAAGAAAAAGAACGTCTTGCCAACGAAAAGAAAAAAGTTCTGATGGAAATTCAGCGCATCGAAACCAAGCTTTCCAACGAGCAATTTGTCAGCAAAGCGCCCGAAAAAGTGGTTCAAGCCGAAAGAGAAAAATTAAAAGGTTATCAGTCAACGCTTGCCAACATTGAGGAAACGCTGAAAACGCTCGTAAAATAAAAAAGTCCGAACATAAATTGGCTTCGGAAAACGAAAACAAAATGAAAACCTCCTATGGGAAACCATAGGAGGTTTTGTTTTGATGGATATTTCATACGTTTTTATTTTTTAACCATAATACAGACAGCGTGGGCACCCATCCCCTCTTCTGTACCGGTAAATCCGAGTTTTTCCTCTGTCGTTGCCTTGATATTAACTTGTTCGGGCAAAATTTCAAGTGCCTTGGCGATATTCTCCCTCATTTGGGGAAGAAAGGGAGCAAGTTTGGGTTTTTGTGCGACGATGATCGAATCCACGTTGGAAACAAGATAGCCGTTCGTTTTGCAAATTTCAAGTGTCTTTTCTAAAATAAAGGCGCCGCTGGCGCCGGAAAAGCTCGGATCGTTGTCGGGAAAATGCACCCCGATGTCGCCTTTACCGATCGCGCCCAAAAGGGCATCCGCAATCGCGTGGCACAGAACGTCCGCATCGGAATGGCCAAGCAGTCCCTTGGTATGAGGAATTTTCACACAGCCCAGAAAAAGGTCGCGATCTTCCACCAGACGGTGCACGTCATATCCGTTCCCGATTCTGAAATCAAGCATCTTCTCTCTCCTTTAAATAGCTTTCAATGAAAGTGATATCTTCCTGCGTAGTCAGTTTTAAGTTGTGAATTCCAAGCTCGCAGAGTTTAACGGGAAAACCGGCGTTTTCAGCCAGAGCACAATCATCCGTAACGGCGCACCGGCTCTGTTCGGCAAGGGCAAGAGAAACGCGATATAAATCCGCCTTAAAGACCTGAGGCGTCTGCACGGTATACAGATCGTCTCGCGGAACCGTTTGGCTGATCAATTCGTTTTTCCCAATTCGCTTTACGGTATCCGTGACTTTTTTTGCGGCGCAAGCGGCACCGTATCTTCTTGCATTTTGAAGCAGAATTTCGATGTGCTCGGGCAAGATCAAAGGTCTTGCGGCGTCGTGAATGGCAACCAGTTCGCACTGTTTTGATACCGCAGAAAATCCGTTTGCAACGGATTCCTGCCGAGTGCTGCCGCCCGTCACAACAGAACTCAATTTCGAAATGTTGTGATCTCGGCAAAGCTTTTTCATCACGTCAACTTCGCCCTCTTTTGCGACAATGACAATTTCATCAATATCCTTGCAGTTTTGAAAGGAAAGCAGCGAATACAAAATACAGGGTTTTCCGGAAAGGAGCATGAGCTGTTTGGACACGCCGCCCATTCTCTGCCCGCTTCCCGCCGCTGTGACAATGGCGGAGGAAAACAAGTGCTTTTTTCCGTGCGGAAACGCGCGATTCAATTGATTTCGAAACTTAACCAACCCAATCTCAAACGACTTCAAATCATACGATTCCTTTCTCGTAAACTAATTCTATTATAATACACATTCCCTTGACTTTCAAGTCTTCTTTTGTTAGAATAGAAAAAGAAAGTGGTGTAATATGAAACAAACATTGAAACGATTGTTTTTATTGATTTTCATCTTTTGTTTTCTCTTTTCATCTGCCTGTTCCGTACCGAACAAAAGCACTTCGGAAACGGGCGATATCCCGAAAACAAACATCTCCGATCAGACCGTTGAATCCTCAACACAGGATGAGAAAAACGATTTGATCGATTCTTTGTCGAGTTTACCGAAAACAAATTTTAAAGACAGAGAATTTCGAATTGCTACCGACAACTCCACCTTGTTTATCACTTCCAACAACACAAGCGTTGTTGGAAAAAAGAAGTATTTGAGAAACGTAGCAATCGAAGAAACGTATCACGTAAAAATCACTCTGACCGAGGAAAGCGGATTGCCTTCCATCACAGAGCGCATCAAAACCGAAGCGCTGGCAGGAACGGATTTCTGCGATCTTGTCGTTTTGGATTTGCTTCCGTTTTCGCAATTGGTGTCCAACGATCTACTTGTGAACGTTCGCGCCGTTCCCTATTTGGATCTTGATCAAGAGGGCTTGCAGCAAACCTCGCTTTCCGCCACCACGTTTGGCTCCTACACCTACGGTTTTGCCGCAGATTTTCTCTATCAACCTGAAAACAGCTTTTGTGTCTTTTTCAACAAAACGCTTCTTTCTCAAACCGCGCTCCCCTCGCTTTACGACCTTGTCAATGAAAATCAGTGGGATTTCGAAAACTTTCTCCTGTATGCCGAGGAGGTGTATTCCGTTTCCAGAGCGGCGGGCAACAAAATCTCCGGTTTTTGTTCGACCGAAAGTCGCGAGAAATTGATCAACATCCTTTGGGCAGCCGGAGGACAACGTTTTCTTGCCAACGATTACGGAACAAGACCCTATCTAAACTTTGATAACGAAACGACGCAGTCGTTTATTCAATCCCTTCAAAAGATGCTGTTTCGTTCCATCGCATACAACGGCGACTCCTCCGTTGCCACTCACCAGTTTGCCGCCGGTTCTGCTTTCTTTTTGATTGCTCCGCTTTCAGCGGCACAGGATATTTCGGGTAACAACGTAAATTTCGGCGTCGTTCCCTTACCGAAACAAGATATCAATCAAGCTCAGTTTTATTCTTATCTTGACTCTTCCAATTATGCCGGATTCTTGAAAAGCACAAGAGATCTGAATTTCTCCGGAATGGTAACAAATGCGCTTGTCAAAGCTTCGGCATCTCTCCCTCAGGAATTGGCGCTCACTTCCTACCTAAATCTCTATTTTAACAGTCAAGACGACTACAAAATGATGGGAAAGATTATCTCCTCTCCCTATTACGAAACCGTTGACTTTTTCAAACAAATGGATGCCTCCATTACCGCATCAACCCAAACCGTGCTCTTCCGTACCATTTCTTCCGAAGGAAGATTTAATACTCTTTACACGCAGTATACCAAGATGTTTGAAAAGTTTTTGAATACGAAATTTTAGCGATATGATCGAAAGGAATGTAATAAAATGAAAAAGGATTTTAAAATTTGGTTCGTTCGCATTTTAGCGATCATTCTGGCTTTGCTTTTTGTCGTAACCCTCTTTATACAGCCCATCCTCTTTTCTTAAATAAAAACAAAAAAAGAGAACGCCGATCGGCGTTCTCTTTTTTTGTATCAGCAAAAATGATTCTATTTTGTGCCTTCCACAGGTAATGTCATCACTCCGGAGCGGTAGGGGCGCACAACCCCGTCCGACTCAAGCAAGAGAGAAAAATCATCGTCAATGCCAATGCAAACACCCATTATTTCAGCCCCGTTTTGCTCCAAGCCCACACGCTTTCCGATGTGGTTGCAACGGTGCCTGTATTCTTCCAAAACCGTATGCTTTTCTTCTTTTAAAACCGCATTTAATTCCTCGCAAAGCGAGAGGATCAACTCTTCATAGCAGCGCGGATCACACTGATCTGTAATAGACCCGAAACGAGAGATCAGATCCTTCGGGATCGAAGACGGTTTTTCCACGTTAATCCCGATTCCGATCAAACAAAATGGGGGAACGGTTTGGCAGAGAATTCCTGCTATTTTTTTATCGGAAAGATACACGTCGTTGACCCATTTAAGCTTTGTGGAACAAGAAAAAACACGGTCAATCGCACGGGAAACACATAATGCTGCGCGACTCGTTACGTTCTTGCAAGGGATCTTAGAAGATGCAATGGCAAACGTCAAATACAGTCCGGTAGAGCCGGGGGAATAAAAATGCTTTCCCGCTCTTCCCTGCCCGTTTGTTTGCTCAAGGGCGATGACAAGATCCGGAACGTCGGCTTGATTTGTGATTTGGCGTTTCAAGTACAAACTGGTGGAATCGATGCAGTCAAAGAACGCGATCTGCATCGGTAAGCGCTGTTTTAAAGCTTTAAGATCAATTTTCATATTCAATTTCCAAAATGCGGAAAATTTGATAGACACCATCCTTTAAAACGAGCTGATAAATCTGAGGAACCGCAGTGTTGGAGGGAACGTTTTGACGAAACGAGCCGTTATTTTTAAAAATCTTATAGCGAACCGTAAAATTATAGATTTCCACTTCCTCGTCATCAATCGTCTCTTTGGAAACGGAATGAAGATGAACGTACGGCTCGTAGATCATCTGCATGGTAAATTTCGGTTCTTGCTCAAAGAATCCATCAACGTAGAACTTGGAAATCTCCTGATACTTGCCGGATATGACGGTTTGAAAATAGTCCAAAAAGAACTGACACGGCAAGGGAGCCGATTCGTAATTTTCCACTTGATAGAGTTTTGTGACATTTGCTTCGCAATACAAAATTCCCTTTTCAAAGTCCTGATACGCTTTGTTTTGAAAGATATCTTCCTCGTAGTTTGCGGGATAGTAATAGATATCGTCGGAATGGATCTCCCCCTCTTCTTTCGAAAGAAGGAACAGTACGGCAAGAACAGAAAGGATCAAGACAAGCACGGTAGCGGCGATGACGATCCAAACTGTTTTCCGATTGATTTGATTTTGCTTTGAAACGTCCTTTTTCATAAAACCCTCTTATTTGGAAAAGTTGAATTTTTTGTTTCTCGGATGCTTTTTTCCGGCAAACAAACGAAACAGAATGGCAAACAGAAGTGTCAAAACAAACTGCAACGTGCATCTGAGAAACGAGGGGAAGAAATCAAACTCCTTCCCGTTGATCAATACCCCCAGAAAAAACAGGAGCAAGGAAAAGATACCCCAACTGATGGCATACATCCATAGGGGCAAGGATTTCTTTTGCAGTGCAGCAATCGCCAAGGTGCTCAATGCCAAAACGATCCAAGAGCAGATGGAAAAATAGGAATTGAAATGCGGAATCTTTAACAGAGCAAACGCGGCAATCAAATGAAAGAGAATCACGCACGCAAAGCAAATAAAAAGATTCAACAATAGTACTTGGTAGGAAAAACCACTCTTTTTCTGTTTTTGATCCATAGGATAATCTCCTTTTTTTGAGATTATATGCGCCATAGATCAAAGAAATGATCAGATCAGTTCCAGATTGCTTTCGGAGTCGCAAGTGAGAACGGATAAGATTTTTTCCATTTCACGGTCAAACGAGTCAAAGCAGCGAACCGATTGCAAGCGATACAAATTCCATCCGACCTTTTTATAAAAGGCGGCGTTGGCAGATTCGATTGCGGAAATATGGGCTTTCTGATTGGTAACAGTCTGGTCCGAAATGATACCGAGAACAAAGTCGCCCTTTTCGTCACGAACAGCAAGATCGATATAATACCGACCGAACTGAACACCCGATTCCACGCGATATCCGTGCTTTTCCAATTCATTTTTCACACTCGACACAACGTTGGCTCCGTCAAGAAGTCCGGTTAAGGAATAGCTGTTATTGACGGGGGGCGTTGTTACCACTTGGTACAAAAGATGAAGCGCCGAAACACAAGGAAGCACGGTTTCGGAATAACGGAAGGAATCTTCCGTGAAACTGGAAACGACCGTAAACGAACTTTTCGCGCAAGATAGCACGTGATAAAACAGCTTATACGGATCACAATCGGAAATTTCCATCAAAGAAAACGGCAAGCGGTCACTGTGAAGACTGCGGTTGGGTGCATACGTTACGGAAAAAATGACCTCATCCGCGCGCACGAGCGTTTCATCCATAGACAAAATGGAAAAGCGCCCATAGTCGGAAAAACACTTTGTCAGCTCTTCATCTTGGCGAATTCTTTGGCTCAAAAGGCGTAAAATGAGTTTCTTTTGGGCTAAAGTCCCCGCAATGACAGAAAGCGTTTCTTTTTGTTTGGTTCTGGCAAAGCCGAGAATCCGCTCAACGCAGAATTCCGCTTCCGCCAAATTTGCACCGGGATATTCGGTGTGAAACGACCCCGGAACGGTATGCCAAACACAGCTTTGCACAAACTTGGGGGCAGGAACGGAATAAACACGGGAATCAGAGCGCATGGCCTGCGAAAAGGCGCGTTTTGCGGCTGTCATCCCGGGCGTAGAATCATATACAGCCGAAAGACTGTATTTTTCATCCGTAATTTCCCAAAGGTAATCAAAGGCAGAGCCGTTCAAATCAAAACCGGGAGAAACATTTTCAAGACCGTATGAGAAAGAACCGGCAAACGCAACTTTTTTGCCAAGGGATAAAAGCGAAACAAATTCAGACAAAGGAAGGGTCGCTTTGGATTCAATGAGAACCAAATCAAAATGGCATCCTCTCTCATAAAACAAGCGAATGGCATCGCGAGGGCTTGCAATCACAATCGGGAACACGTCAAAAAAGACGTCGGGAGAAGAGGAAAAAAGCTTCAGCGGCAAAACGCTTTCTTCTTGCAGATTGCAAAGCGCATCCATTCTTCTCACAGACAGGATCGAGTTGATTTCATTTAAGGAGTTTTGCTTAACTTTTTCCTCCAGTTCTTTACAAGCGCGCATTTCATCGTCAAAGGAAAAGCCGTCCGGAACCAATTCGGGATGGACGATGAAATTGTATTCGCAAACCGCCTTGAAAAACGCTCTTAAAAAGCTCTTTTTGCATTCATCGGGACGAATCTTTCCGTTTTCGATCGCACCGGTGATGTTCTTCAAACCAATTCGATCCGCGGTCTGTTTGACGGTCAACCAGTTACACCAAGTCTTAAGATGGTCCCCACAAGCCAAAACGGAAGATAGTTTTTCATAAAGCAGAGCAAAATAATCACTTCCGCGGCCGGACAGCTGCGGATAGAAGAAGTCGATTTGATTGGCAAAGGTCTGTTCGAGATTTTCTTTGAATCTGACAAATTCTTCCGACAGTTGTCGAAGCTCAGACAGCTTCTCCTGAATGCCGATTGATTCGGACGATGCCCGATAATCACTGACAAAGCCGGGCAATTGTTCAGCAGAAAAATTCGCCAAAAAGACCGAGTAAATCTGGAAGCAAAGATCGGCTGCAAATTGAAGGGTCCGCCAATCGGCTCCGTCCGCGGTCGGCAAAACGGAAAGCATACGGAAAACAGATTCTTTCTCCGCCTCGATGAAGGCATGGTTCTTTTGATAATCGGCAAGTTTGGAAAGAATATATTCAATATTTTCAACGTCGCAATTGGGTTTTAGATAGCGCTTGATGCTTTTTAAGATGCTGTGCTTCTGCGAAATTCCCTTGAAGCTCCGATCGCTTTGGAGTTGATAATAGCGCTCGGACAGCTCCCCGGCATCCAAATGAAAGATTCCGTCGTCAAAGCTGATGAGTACCGTTTCCAGAATGGAATCGTTCTCTTTTTTTGCTTGGATCAGATGCGTGACTTTCCTGAAGTTTTCTTCAATTCGCTCCGGCTCATCAAAGAACGATTCGGGAACGGTTTGGAATTCTCCGAACAGACGCGTCAAATCTTGAAATGCAAAAAACGCAGAAACGCCGTAAATCTCACCAATGGACGAAAACAGCGGCAAAATTTGATCGCGCGTGAGCGTGATGGATTCAATGCAGCGCAGAATCTCTTCCAACTGACGAATGAATTTTGACTTATACTCATAAGAAAACTCGTTTTGTTTGACAACCGAAAGCGGAATGGTGCTGATCTCACCGATTTCCGAAAAGGCACCGGTCAAATCGTTTACGGTAGAAAACCAAGTTTGCACCATTTCATCCGAAAGCATTCCGACCTGCTCGGGAGAAAAGATGATACAATCGTTGGCATCACGAAGTTGGTGATAACGATCAGCTGCAAACTGGAAGGTGGAAACGATCTTTTTGCCGCCCTCCAATTTCTCATAGTAAGAATCCATTTTATCATAGGAATTTTTGAGCGCAATCCGATCCTCAAACAGGGTTTCGTGTTCTTTAAAAATACCCGAAAATTCGCTTTTGACAACGGGCTTTTCCGTTTTATCGGATGAAAAAACAAATTCGGGATCGAAAAAGTCCGGAAGAATGCGTGCAAATTCGTCCGAATGGTAACCTGCTTCGGACACGTAAAGCACTTTTTTGTTCGACTTTAACGCCTGTGCTGCGGCATGCGCAAACACAGTGGAAACGCCGGAACCGGACTGTGCGCGAAGCAAGGTGAAATCATTGGACAAAATTTTAGATAAAATTTTGTTTTGATTGACGTCAAGGTCGGAAGAAAACGGAACCGCGGTCTTCGCACCCGTCACCTGCAAGCGCTCTCCCGCCAGAACGGAAACGATGCGGCTGTCGGCAGAGTGTCGATTCAAAAGCGAATAGAAGTCGTCAAAGCGTCCGCTTTTTTCATCTTCCGTCTGTTGCAAAACACGCCAAGCACCGTTTGAAAATTCACGATTCGGAAGAGAACGAAGATGAAATTTTCTTGCCTTAGCAACGTTGAGAAGGAAAACGCGTTCATCGGTCATCTCAAGTGCTTTTTTGGAGTGATAAAGGGAATTGTCAAAAGAAAGCTCGCTGCCGTAAGCCAAATGATTTCCATCGATCAGATACAGCTCCTCAAAATCGCGTTGGGTTTTGTCCCACTGTGAAATCAAGTGCATATCACGGCTGCCGAGATAAAATCCGGAATAAACTTTTCCCTTTCCGCAATAAGCGATGATCGGCACAAGACCTGCCCGCTCACAGCAAGAGGCAAAGAGCAAGGAAAATTCGAGAGAATTGGCAAAGCGCTCAGCGAGAAGTTTTTCCGGCAAACGAATCGGAAGCGAAATCGAGCCGGAATAATCTTGTGAAGAAAAGGTGATTTTCTTTTCTTTGATGTTTTCGTAAAGGAGCGTACAAAAATCAAGAGGATCGGAAAAGCTTCCTTTGGGAAGCAAGGCAGCAATCTCTTCTTGCTCCGGTGTGACAAAATAAGAAAGGGTTTCCGGTGCTTGACCGAGGCCGGAAAAACAGAAATACGGCAAAAGCTTGCAGGAGAATTCTGCCGTTTGAAGAAGCTCGCCCGATTCATCGGAAACCTTAACACAAACACTGACGTTTTGCAACGAATCCAGTTGCGCCAAAGCAAAAACATCGAGTCGAACAAAATCACAAGAAACAAAACGGAAACCGCCGGACAATAAGGAATCAACAACGCAGTCTCCTTTCAGCAGGATATTCGGCGTTGTTTGAACGGATAGATTTAAGTTTCGGTAATGTTCATCGGTCAGGTTTTCAAGATAAATATGATGAAAGAGTTCGAAACCGGAGTGAAGAGTACCGAAACTGTAATGTGTTTTGTAATTCAGGTCGACTTTCAGTTTTGCTTCCATATTATCCCCGCACATACAAATTCATATTATTCTATCACAAAAAACAAATCCAGTCAACATTTGTCACAAGAAGGCAAAAAACAACACGGTAGACATACCGTGTTGTTTTCAGTTTTGATCTTTGTGTTTTTTTATGGCGTCAAAGGTGGTCTGACTGATGACGTGTTCGATTTTACAAGCATCCTGCGATGCAATGTCCTCCGGCACACCGAGGCGGATGAAAAGGTCGGTTAAAACGGTATGGCGTTCATACATTTTCTCTGCAATCCCAAGTCCCTGCACCGTCAAAGAAATGAATCCATCCTCTGATACGGCAATCAAGCCGCCTTGCTTGAGAAGTCCCACCGCTCGGGAAACACTCGGTTTGGAATAGCCGGTAAAAAGAGATACGTCAACAGAGCGAACATTTCCGTTTTTCTTTTGTAAAAGGAAAATGCTCTCCAAATACATTTCACCGGACTCTTGAATTTTCATAAAAAGCTCCTTTGACTTTTCAAAAACGTTCAGGGTTCGTTTGTTTCTTCTGCGAATTCAGCGATATACGGAAGATTGCGATAGTATTCTGCGCAATCCAAGCCGTAGCCAATCACAAAATAATCGGGAATGGTAAAAAGGGATATGTCCGGCTTAAAGTCAACGACACGGCGAGAGGGCTTATCCAGAAGCGTGACCACTTTCACGGAAAGCGGATTACGGGAACGCAGGATCTTTACCACTTCATTTAAGGTTCTGCCGGTGTCAACGATGTCTTCCACTAAAATCACATGATAGCGGGAAATATCTTGGGTTAAATCCATGGTGATCTCAACCTTGCCCGCCGAAACGGTGCCATTATAATAGCTTTTGGCACACATAAAGCTGATTTCACTGGGAACGGTAACCGCGCGGCAAAGATCTGCCAGAAAAACAAAAGAACCCTTCAAAATGCTGACAAACAAAATGGGGTTGCCGTCAAAAGAGGCACTGATCTGCTCGCCTGCCTTTTTTACGGCTTTTTGAATTTCTTCCTCGGTGATCATCACACGCTTGATGGATTTTTCGTAATGATTGATTGCGTCCTTGATATCCATATTCGTCTCTTTTCATTTCTTTTGACAAATTATAACACAATTTGCTTGTCTTTACAAGATGTTTTCAAAATTCGACAGAAGGTGAAAAAATGGTTTTTCTTCTCCCGACAGGATCTATTTGATCCACCACTCTGGCGTAAGATTGCCGAGGGTTACGGTTCGACCAGTTTTCATGTCCATCATAATTTCAACGTCATGATAATGCCCTGCCATCAGCTGAACGATCAGCTCGCGGCAAGCACCGCACGGAGCGCCGCATTTGCCGTCCGGCATGATGCAAAGGATCTTTTCGATTTCCGATTCCCCATTCGTGATCATGTTAAAAATGGCATTTCGTTCGGCACAGATACCAAGCGTCGAGCAGGTATCGATGCAAACCCCCGTATAAATCTTACCGGATTTTGAAAGAATCGCGGCAGAAACCTCGCCGCAGGTCACGTAATCCGAAATTCTTCGCCCGTTTAACTTCTGCTTTGCGGCGTCATACATTTTCGTCCAGATTTGATCCATAACAATCTCCTGATCCTGATTTGCTTTGATTGATTGTAACACAAAACAAAGATTTTTGTCAAAAAATAAAAGCCGAGATGAGTTCTCTTCTCGGCTCTTTTGGCGCGCCCAAAGGAATTCGAATCCCCGACCTTCCGCTTAGGAGGCGGACGCTCTATCCTGCTGAGCTATGGGCGCATATTTTACGGCTGAACAAACACGCACATTATAGCGAGTTTGATGCGTTTTGTCAAGAAAGATGGGTGCGTGATTTCAGGGGGCGGCTTTGCTTTTGTTGCGGGTCAGAGGGGCTGTTTTCGCACCGAGATAAGCGATCAAATCCGCGGGATTAACGGAAACCTGTCGACCCAATTTTCCGGCACTCAAGGTGATTTTCGACAAGGTTTCGCAGGACTGATCGAAAACAGTTACAAATGATTTTTTCATTCCGACCGGAGAACATCCGCCGTGGACGTAGCCGGTAAGGGGAAAGAGATTTTTTTGCGCAAGCATTTCAATGCTTTTTTCCCCCACTGCCCTACCGCAGGCCTTTAAATCCAGTTCTCGATTTACCGGAATCACAAAGACAAAATGCTTGCCGCTGTCCGACTTTGTGACCAGTGTTTTGAAGGTTGCGGCGGGGTCGGTGCCAAGTATCTTTGCAACCAATTCGCCGTCTGTTGTAACAGGATCATAGGAATGCTCCTGAAAAGCAATACCGGCGGCAGAAAGAAGCCGCATTACGTTGGTTTTATAGTCCTTTGCCATCAAAAATCCTCAGCTCAAAAAATCGTCCACAGCAGCTTTTGTGCCACGATAGATCGAATATTTGTTCTTGCGCAAAATCTCCACGTCCGAAGAGAGGGATTTTGCCCGATCAGCATAAAAAGTATCGGTATCCTCTTCATTGGCAAAGAAATACGCATCAAGAAAATCCTCGCCCTTGGTTGCATAAAGAACCGTCACTTGGGTGATTTTTTGTGCGGCAACTTCGTCTCCGTATTTGGTAAAGCTCTCCACCTTGTATCCAAGCGCTTCCAGTTTTTCCTGCGCTTGAGCAGAACTGGGGATGGTGGTAGAACAAGAAACCAAGAAAAGGGTCGCGAGAGTCAAAATTAAAACAATCCTTTTTTTCATTCTATAACAAAACCTTTCAAATATGTTTCGACATCAAAAAAAGCCAGTGCTTCGTTTTTCTTTAAATACAATGGATGGTGGGGATGGCCCTTTTCTTTCGAGCACTTCCCTGCCGAGTACCACCTCGCCCCGTATTGATTGGCGATTTCGATCATATCGCGAACGCAGCGCGGCAAATACGCCCTTTTTTCAATGATCGTGCCCCACGCCGCCCAAATACAAGGAGTTGATTTGCAATTTTGAAGAACAAAATCAAACGCCTTCATATTTTCTTCGTGAAGGAAGGGATTGATTTCCTTTTCCATATGATCGGGATCGGTGGCGCGCTGAGCATATACGTTAAACATAATAAAGGAATCAAAGCCGTTGGCCTGAGAAATCCTTTGAACCGATTTTAACGTGTTATCCAAGTTTTCCGGCTCGGCAGTGGAGGGATTGATGCCAATGCAGATGAGAGGACGCTCGCCTTTTGTGCCTAAAATATATCGATATTCAGAATAAAAATCCGGGACGTAGAGCCAACGCGTCACGTCATAGTTTTTGTATTTGCTTCCGATCAGCGCTTCATCAAAGGACAGAACGGAAAGCTCTTTTGTCGCTGTGGTCGGTATATGCATAACATCGCTCCCTTCTTTCGATTTTTATCATTATAACACGCACGATAAATCTTTGCAAGATTGAGAAAAACTCTTGACAAACCAGGCATTTTTATGGTATCGTCAAACCAAGAAAAATTCTAATTTAATAATAAGGAGTTTCTATCATGAAAAAGTGGAGATGTACCGTTTGCGGTGAAATCGTATTTTCCGAAACCAGACCCGAAGTTTGCCCCGTTTGCAAACAGCCCGGAGAGAAATTTGTTGAAGTCAAAGAAGACACCATGGACTGGGCAACCGAACACGAAGTAGGCATCATCGAAGGCGTCAGCGAAGAGATCGTAGAAGGTCTTCGTGCAAACTTCATGGGCGAATGCACCGAAGTCGGTATGTACCTTGCCATGAGCCGCGTTGCTTTCCGCGAGGGTTATCCCGAAATCGGCGAATATTGGAAAACTGCTGCTTTTGAAGAAGCAGATCATGCTTCCCGCTTTGCAGAAATGCTCGGCGAAGTTGTCACCAGCTCCTCTGAAAAGAACCTGCAGATGAGAGTCGATGCTGAAAACGGTGCTTGCGCCGGCAAATTTGAGCTTGCCAAAATGGCAAAAGAACAGGGTCTTGATGCCATTCACGACTCCGTACATGAAATGGCAAAAGACGAGGCGAGACACGGCAGAGCTTTCGCCGGTCTTCTGAAGAGATATTTCGGCAAATAAGCCGGGAACTGACCTTTACTCTTTATAAAAAGATGGGGAGGGCAATCTTCCCCCTCTTTTATTTAAAAAATGAAAACGATACCCTTTTATTAAGGAGGAAAACTTATGGGATTTCTTAGTGGAAAAACAGTCCTTATCACAGGCGGCGGAAGAGCCGTTTTGTCGGACGGTTCTGCCGGTTCCATTGGATACGGTATTGCAACCGCCTATGCAAAGGAAGGCGCAAACATTGTAATCACGGGTCGAAACGAACAGAAATTGCTGGATGCAAAGGAAGAGCTGGAGCGTCTTTACAGCGTGAAGGTGTTGCCCATTCAAGCTGACATTTCTGCCGACGCCGACAACCTTGCCACCGTCAACGCAGTGGTTGAAAAAGCCGTAAAAGAATTCGGTGGGATCGACGTTCTGATCAACAACGCACAGGCCTCTGCTTCCGGTGTTCCGCTGACTGCACACACCAAGGAGCAATTTGATCTTGCCATTTATTCCGGTCTGTATGCCGCATTCTATTATATGCAGGCATGCTACCCCTATCTTGCCAAAGCAAAGGGCAGCGTCATCAACTTCGCTTCCGGCGCAGGTCTCTTTGGCAACTACGGTCAGTGCGCATACGCAGCTGCCAAAGAAGGCATTCGCGGTCTTTCCAGAACGGCAGCCACCGAATGGAGCAAGGACGGCATCAACGTAAACGTGATCTGTCCCCTCGCTTGGACCGCTCAGTTGGAAAAGTTCAAAGAAGCGTATCCGGATGCTTTTGAAAAGAACGTTCACACTCCCCCAATGGGATATTTCGGCAATCCCGAGCTTGACATCGGAAGAGTTTGCGTTCAACTTGCTCATCCCGACTTCAAATTCATGACCGGCGAGACCTTGACCCTCGAAGGCGGTCTCGGACTTCGTCCCTAACTTCCCCGAAGTGATTTTCAAGAATCAATCTATTGCTCAAAAAAAGGACTATGACTTTCGTCATAGTCCCTTTTTGTTGTGTAATTATTGAATTTCAATTTTATCGGGAATCACGAGGGCAGCGATGATGTACGCTAAGATTCCGCTTCCGCCAAGGATACAAAACAGCACCAGGGCAAGACGGATGATGGTAGAATCCATTTCAAAATACTCAGCGATTCCCCCGCAAACACCGCACAGTTTCTTATCAGTAGATGATTTATAAAGTCTTTTCTTGCCCATACGATTTACTCCTTCCAGGTTTTATTCTATTATAAACTAAGTTTCTTCCTTTTTCAAGTATTTTTAACAGAACAAAAAATTTTTCTCAAGTTTCCCTCTTCCGAGCAAAAGATAAAAAATTGATATGAATCCAAAATTATCAGAATCTGCAAAGAGTGACCGCTATATAAATTATCTTAGCTAAGTTTCCAAATGGTATAAAACACACCTGCATTGAATGTTTTACGGTTTTATGATATCAAAAGAGCCGATAAAGCAAACAAGACCAATTACTACGGCGAATTACAAGAAAAACTCCTTGCCTTTGCCGAGAAAAAGGAAGGCGATGCCTTCAAGCAGAGAAAGGCGAAAGTAGAAAGCCTCTATGCAAACGGACTTGGCAAAGCAAACGATGAACTCACGAATGACCTTATCGGCGAGTACATTTACGGCGAAAAGAATTCTGATTTTATCAAAAATTTGTCCGTAGAAAACAAAAACCTTTTCAAATGGCTTTGGGACGAAGTTAAGTATCTTTACAATATGGCAACCGCAGGAAGCCAAGAGCAGAGAGAACTTCTTCGAATCAAGAAACTGTTTGAAAAGGCATATCGTGAAAGCGCAAAGGCAAAGACCGAGGCTAAGACCGAGGCAAAAGGCACAGTTGATTTTAGTTTGGAATCAAAAACCCAACCTGGAAAACTTGACCCGAGAACTGTAACAAAAACCGATGTTGTTGATATGTTGAATCAAGTCGGGGAAGGTGCTATTTATGGAAACACTTATATCCCTGTACGAATTAACACTCCATCAACCCTTATTTATTGGGCTTCCGAACGGAGAGGAGATATTATTGACAACAATCCTATTGCAATAAGTGCCGAAAAAGCGTTCAACGCAATGAATCGCTCCGGCGAAACCGAAAGCGGCAGACCTAATATGTTATCTGCTGACGATATGGTTTCGATGATCGAGTCAATGAACGACCCTCAATATATCGTTTACCAAGGGGCAAATGATAGATATGTCGAGGTTGTTCAATTTAACACAACAACTGGTGATACAGCCTTTGCAGTTATAGAGATAGGTAACGATAAAGACTCTGTATATATGAACGGTTACGAGGGCGGTTTATATAACATTCTTGTAACTACTTATCCGCCAAAAGCAGGAAAGTTAAAAGAATTACTTAAAAACCCTAACAACCAAGTAATTTATGACAAAAATAAAGATGCGCCGCAAAGAACTTCCGGCAGCACTGTGCCTTCGGTATTGAACGACGCATCTTTCTTCGAGGACAGTTTACCAAATTCGGAAGATTCTGTCAAGAGGGAATTTTCGCTCTCCGATTCCAACGGCAATCAACTCTCCGAGGGTCAGCAGAACTATTTCAAGGATTCTGTTGTTCGTGACGAAAACGGCAATCTCAAGCCTATGTATCACGGCACTTCGCAGGGCGGTTATACTGTCTTTGATACTTACGGAAGCAATTACGGCTTATTTGGTATACTAAGAAAAACGAGAAATCAACATTTAAAAGAGGAGCAAATGATGGATACCTGTTTTGATGTTAATAAAGTATTTCAAGATCGATTGGCAGTAAGTTTTGGTCTTGATAAATACCACTATATTGTAAGCAGAGTGAACGAAACCGATGTTTCGTTAGATGCAGATTTTCAAAGAACATTCAACGGTTTCTATATCGTTCGACGCAACGAGTCATGGAGAAAGACTTACTATGAACACCTTGAAAAAATGAAATCTGAAACCCCTACCTTTGCAAGCATTCTTACATATTTGTTCGAAAAGACAGGAAACATCGAACCTTCTTTTTCCAGCAAAATGCTTGCAACGATATATCCAGACAAACCCATTTGGGATAGATATGTTGTTCAAAATCTAAACCTCGAATTAACAGGTCTTACCAAACAAGAGCGATTGAAAAATGCCATTTTCCTTTACTTAAAAATAGAAAAGTGGTATGAGGAATTTTTACAAACGGATAAAGCCGAAGAATGTATCAAAACATTTGACCGTCTATTGCCGGATTACAGATGGCTGTCAAGTATTAAGAAAATTGATTGTATTCTTTGGAGCATTAGATAGCTTCTAATTTGTCAAATGAAACATAAAAAAAACAAAAGGACTATGACACAAAATGTCATAGTCCTTTTTCTTTTTATTAGTCCAACGGCTTCATTGTGGGGAGTACTTTTGTATTTTCACGAATTGCCACTTATCGTTACAAAAACCCACGGATAAAGGGTTTTCAATATTCTATTTTCACGAATCGCCACTTATCGCAACTTATTGCCACGGTCAAATGTCGTAAAAATTGTCGTAAAAACACTTATTTTTCTTTAATCTTTTCAATAAGATTTTTCTTAATTTCATTGAACTCTTCATCTGTCAAAACTTTGTCATCACATAGCTGTTTTAGCATTTTTAATCTTTCGATAACTTCGCTATGGCTCTTGTCAATAGCATTTGACATCAGTTCTTCCACTTGAACATCATTATTAATTACAGCTTGTATCATGCTAATAGTATCTTTTTCTTCGTCTATTGGGAACAGGTATTTTGACATGATTTCAAAAACCGCAATCAAACTTGCTAAATATGTAACCGAAACAGAAAGCAAAGATACCATAGACGAAACAGAATCGCTATTACGATTACATATCAAAAATACTGCAACTGCTATTGTTAAAACGCCAAGTAATCCAATGAAAAACCAAAAAATAAACTTTTTAAGAAAATTGTTGGTTTTTACTCTATCCCTACGTTGTATTATATAATCGTCTAATAAATCAGTTAGTTTTCCGTTTCGCTTTACAAACTGTGCATGAACATTCATAAGTTGTTCTGCATATTCTTCGTTTTTTGTGGGCTTGCTATCAAACTTTGAAGTCATTAAATCCCACAAAACTTTTCTATATAAAGGATTGTCTATATTCATGCCTGTACCTCTTCTATACGTCTCTGAGCCAACTCTTGAGGCACTTTATATCGTTCTGAAACTTGAGAACTTGTTACATTGGCATTGTTGTTTATAAACTCAATTAAATCATTTTTAGGAATCAAAAGACTAGCAGCAATATAATCCATACGCTGTTCTTCTTTGTCTGACGAATAGCTGTCTTTATGGTCTCTTGCCGCTACTACTATTTTTTTATCATAAGCATTCGTCTTTTCACTTATATAATGAGCTAATTCATGTGCCACAATAAATTTCTTTGTGTTAATATCTTTGGAGCAGTTGTAAGCAATAATCTTATTTGAATCAAACCCATCAACTTCATCCACGAACTCATTAACAGCAAGAAGTCCTTCTAATTGCTCTTCAAATTCAGCCCCTCGAACATCAAAGCCTAAATCTGTTGCAACTTTAAAAATGTCAACGGGCACTACGAGTTTTATTTTCATTTTTTCAACAAATGCTTTTATTAAATCTTCCATTTCCTGCATTTCTTGCTTTGAAAATTTAACAGCCATTATATACACCTGTAGCCTTTCCATACTTTATCACCTCCTCATATATTTTTTCCTAATAGTAAAAATATATGAGGAGATAAATACAAATAACACTGATTCTCCATAACTATATTACCAAAAAAATGTGAATTTTTCAAGTCTCTATAAGAATATTTTCAATTTTTTCACTCTCCAGAGAAACCCACCACAATATATAGTGGTGGGTTTGTGCGATATATCATTTTATGGGTTAGGCAATCTGCAATACACCTTGCAGTTTTTGAGATTTCTGCTCTTTGAGTTCCTTTGTTGCCTCGTTGTATATATCCATTGTGGTCGAGGCATCACTATGCCCCATAATGACTTGTATATACTTTATATTACTCTCCACTTCGCAAAGTCGGGTGCAGAATGTATGCCGTAAATTGTGCATAGAGAAATGCGGTAACAACAAAGGGTCTCTTTCTTCTGCAACTGCCTTTTCAGCTTCCTCTTTGTTATAATCACGGATAATTCGTGCGATTGCCCTGTTGAGAGCCGCAGGCGAATATACCTCATTATAACGATTGGTGAAAACAAAATCACTCAAACCGTCAACAACAGCTTGGCAACCACCGTTCTTGATTTGTTGTTCTCTCGTCTGTAACAGGGCTTCACGGACTTCGTCAAACATGGGCACCTCTCTGGTGCTATTTGTCGTTTTAGTCGCATGGATATGGAACTCGCATTTTCCGTCCTTGTTCTTGCGATAGAGCATATTGTGGTTTACGAATATTACCCCACCTTTGAAAAAACAATCAGACCATTGGAGACCAATCACCTCGCCTACACGACACCCTGTTCCCAAGCAAAATGTGAATAGGGGTAACCAATGCTTATACTGTTTAGACTGCCGTACGAAGTCCATAAAAGCCTTCTGTTGCGGTGCAGTAAGGGCATGTCGTTGAGCCTTCTCCCATCCGCAATTCTGCTTAATTTCTTTCATAAGACCGTCTATGGGGTTTTTACGGATATAATCATCACGGAATGCCATTGTGAATATCGGGTTCAAAATGGTGTGTATAATTTCCATACTGTTAGGTTTGAACCCAACATCATAGATAAGGTGCATATAAAATGCTTTCACGTCGCTATACTTGATAGCAGTTATTTTTCGTTTGCCCAAATCTTCGCTGACATACTTGGTATACATATAAATGTAATTTTCACGGGTTGACGGGCGAAGATTCTTTTTCATCGCCATATACTTCTCAAAGAAATAATTAAGGTCTGTTCTCTCTGCGGTATAGGTATCAAGACCGTCTTCCAAATCGCGCTTGATTTTTTGTTCCATTTCCCGAAGAGATGAGTCACATTTCTTGCCCATAGGCACTCTATCGGTGGGAACAAGTTTCCAACTGTAAACGGTCCGTCTTTTCCCAAGGCGGTCTTTATATTTATATTCATATCTTCCGTCTTCTCGTTGGAACTCACCTTTTTCTAATATCC
>JAZNNH010000066.1:0-9326 GCA_045580105.1 Eubacteriales bacterium
CTGCGACGGGAATACTCTACTTTTTTCAGTTCTCCGACGACCTCGCCTTTTTTGAACTCGATGCTGTAGTGCGCCCCGCGTGAAAACACCTCGACGTTCATAAATTCGGAGCTGTACTGGGTCGCACAGGCGCCCAAGCCGTTCAAACCGAGAGAATATTGATATGCGCCGCCCTTGGCGTTGTCGTATTTACCGCCGGCATACAGCTCGCAAAAGATCAGTTCCCAGTTGTATCTTCCCTCTTTTTCGTTCCAATCCAAGGGAATACCGCGACCGAAGTCCTCCACACAGATCACGTGGTCTTTGGTGACGGATACGTTGATCACGTCGCCGAAGCCCGCACGCGCTTCGTCAATGGAGTTGGAAAGGATTTCGAAAAAAGAATGGGCGCAACCGTCAAGACCGTCCGAGCCGAAAATAACACCCGGACGTTTGCGAACGCGATCTGCCCCTTTTAAGCTTTGGATGCTTTGATCGTTATATTCCGCTGTCTTCTTCTTGCTTTCTGCCGCCATTTGGGCCGCTCCTTTTTCATCACGTAAGATTTAACTTTATAATTATACCAAAAATGATTCTTTTCGTCAACAAAATGACTTCACTCGTGTTTAAAATATCCCCAACAAAAGGAGAAAATACGCCTTTTGCTCTTCCTTTTTCGCTTTTTTCGGTTGACTGCTTCCCGTGTTTATGGTAAAATTATGAAAGTTAAGTATCAAGATGATTTCTATCCCCATCAAGAACAAGGAGATTGCTATGAACCTGCTCGGAATTGACGTCGGAACGACCTCTCTGAAAGCCGTTTGTTTTGACGAGACGGGTCGCGCGCTTGCCGAAACCAATTTGGATTATACGCTCGACACGCGCGGTGATTTGGTCGAATTCGACCCGATGGAATACATTCGCATCGCAAAGAATGCCATCAAAACCATTGAAAAAACCTGCCAAATCGACACCATCAGCGTAGATACGCAGGGCGAAACCATGATCCTGACCGATGAAAACGGGGTTCCCACGATGCCTGCCATCGTGTGGCTGGACAACCGTGCCACCAAGGAAGCGGATGAGATTGCCGCGCATTTTGGTTTAGAGCGGATCTATCAGGTCACGGGTCAACCCGAATGCACCGGCGGATGGCCCGGATGCAAACTGCTTTGGGTGAAGCGGAATTTGCCCGAGGTTTGGAACAAAACGAAAAAAGTATTTTTGCTGGAAGACTGGCTTCTTTGGGCGCTCACCGGCGAATTTGTCACCGAGCCCACCATTCAGTCTTCGTCCATTTATCTTGACATTCAAAAACTCGACTGGTGGGATGAAATGCTCGATTTCATCGGTGTTGACCGCACGATGCTTCCCCGCATCGTGCCCAGTGCCACCCGTGTCGGCTCGTTCGGCTCTGCCACCGTGGTCAGCGGCGCGCTCGATCAGATCGCAGGCGCTGTGGGCGTGGGCGTGGTCGATGAAAACATCGTCAGCGAGATGACCGGTACCATTATGGCCATTTGCGTGGTGACCGACAAAATTCCCGCCTTTGACCCCAATTCCAAAATCCCCTGTCACCTGCATGCCATTCCCGGAAAATTCGTTTCCCTGATGTGGTCCTCGACCGCAGGTATGGCGCTCAAGTGGTTCAGAAGCAATTTTGCCGACTCCCTTTCCTTCCGGGAACTGGATGAACTGGCGGAAAAAGCAGGTCCCGGTGCCGAAGGGCTTACGATGCTTCCGCATCTTTGCGGCTCCACGATGCCGGTTTACAACCCCGATGCGCGCGGCGCATTCTGGGGTATGACCCTGGCACACGGAAAAGGACATTTTGCCCGCGCCATTTTGGAATCGGTTGCCTTTACCTTAAAAGACGATCTGGACATGATCGGCGCCAAGTGCGACGAGATCCGTATCACCGGCGGCGGTGCCGGAAGCCCCCTTTGGGCACAGATCAAAGCCGACGTGACGGGGCTGAAGCTTTCCACCCTGATGGAAAAAGAATCCGCGTGTCTGGGCACTGCCATTTTGGCAGGGGTCGGCTGCGGCATCTACCAATCGGTGGAAGAGGCCTGCGCGAAGATCATTCAAACCAAGAAGTCCTACACTCCCTCGGGAACCGATTACAGCGCGGCATACCGCCAGTATAAAAAGCTGGACGCCATGCTCAACGACCCGAACAATAAAATTGCACAGAAATAAAGACAAATAAAATAAACGAGGTGACTATTTTGAAACAAGCTGCATTGACCGCTGCCAAGGACGCGTTCCGTCTGGAAGCAGAAGAAATCCTGCGCGCCAGAGAAGTAATGGATTGGGATGCCTTCGCAAAAGCCGTCGAAGTTCTCGCAAAAGCCGAGCGCATCGGAACGGCGGGCTGCGGACACTCCGGCATCTGCTGCACCCATTTTGCACATTCTCTTTGCTGCATCGAGCATCCGGCAAGATTCGTTTCTCCTGCCGAAGCCGTTCACGGAGCAATGGGATTCATTCAGAAAGGTGACGTCATGGTCTTGGCTTCCCGCGGCGGCAAAACCGCAGAGCTGATTCCGATCATGAACATTGCCCGCACCAAGGGTGCAACCATCATTTCCGTAACCGAAAAGATGGATTCTCCTCTGGCACAAGGTGCCGATATCGTTCTTCCGATGAAAGTGGAAAAGGAAACCGACAAATACAATTCTCAGTCCACTTCCAGTTTTGTAGCCCTTTCCTCTGTGTTTGACGCCCTGCAAACTGCCCTCATCGAAGAAACCGGATACGTCAACGAACAGTTTGCTCTCATTCATCCCGGCGGAGCCGTTGGTGAAAGATTGAACAAAAAATAATTTGTAAGGAGAACAACATGATTCAGAACCTGAAAATCAAAGCCCCTTTTTTTGAAATCGGTCCGAAGAACTATCTTTGGGGCGACGACGTGGTGGAGCTTGCCAAAGTTGCAGATCAGGCAAGCAAAAAGTACAACGTCGACATCATCTTCACCACTCCGATCGTAGAGCTTCGCAGAGTCAAAGAAGCCACCGAAAAAATCCACGTATTCGCACCTCACATGGATTCTTTGAAGCCCGGCCGCGGTCTGGCTGACATCCTCCCCGAAAGTCTTGTGGCTGCCGGTGCAGAGGGCGTCATGCTCAACCACTGTGAAAAGCCCGTTTCCATCGCAGAACTGAAAGCCGCAATCAAGCGTGCAGACGAAGTGGGTCTGGCTACCATCGTTTGTGCCGACTCCTGCGCAGAAGCTGCCGCCATCGCTCATCTCGAGCCCAACATCATTGTAGCAGAGCCCACCGAACTGATCGGTACCGGCAAAGCAAGCGATAAGGAATACGTGGAAGCTTCCACCCGCGCCGTAAAGGACGTCAACCCCGAGATTCTGGTACTCCAAGGCGCCGGCATCAAATGCTACGACGACGTTTACCGCAACATTTTCGCAGGCGCCGACGCCACCGGTTCTTCTTCCGGTATCGTCGGTCTTCCCACCGCAGAAGCAAGATACCAAATGGTAGACGATATGATCCGTGCCGTAAGAGAAGCTTACGACGCAAGAGGGGCAAAATAAAACCACCCCACCCCAAAACACATCAATTATATTTATTTTCTCAGGAGGAAAATGAAATGGAATTTAAACTGATCCAAAAAGAAATCCAACTCCAGTCCAGAGGATGGATCCCCACGTTTCACGACATCTCGACCGACGTCATGAAGATCGTTGAGGAATCCGGCGTGAAGAACGGTACCGTGGCAATCGTATCCCACCACACCACCTGCTCCGTTATGGTTCAGGAATGCTCTCACGACTTTGATACCTTTGACCTCGAGTTCCTGCAGCACGACCTTCTCGACATTATGAGAAAGCTCATCCCCGACTACACCAACGAAGGTGACTACCGTCATCCCGGTCCGGTTCACGCTCAGTTCGGCAGATACGTGGAAGAACCCGGCAACTTCACTTCCATGAACACTGACGGACACTTGAGAAGCGTGTTCTTCGGCAGAAGCGAAACCATGACCATCAAAGACGGTAAGCTCGATGGCGGCGAATTCGCTCACATCTACTTCATCGACTGGGATCACGTTCGCGCTCGTCCCCGTCAGTGTAACGTTACCATCATGGGTACCACCGAAGAAGTTACCGATCGCAAGTACAACGACGGCAAGGTTGTCAACACCCTGCGCAAGTTCCCTGCTGAAGAAAAAGCATATCTGGAACAGTACGACGAGTGGAAAAAGAGATAATCTGAAATCCATCAAAAAAAAAGAGCCCCATGGGCTCTTTTTTTGCGCAAACAAAAAGGAAGCGAATCTCGCTTCCTTTTTTTATTTTTTGCTTACGATTCTTCGGGAGAATATTCGTCGAGGGTGACGGTGAGGGTGATTGTTTCCCCTTTCCGATACACTTCTATCGTCACGGTATCGCCCGCCTTATAGCCGTTTTTGGCATTGATGAGCTGAGTGGCGTTCGTGATCTTCGTGTCACCCAGTTTTGTGATGATGTCGCCCTCCTGCAAGCCGGCAGCTGCCGCGCAGGATTTCTTTCCGACCTGTTCGACCTTCGCGCCCTTGGTGGTTTCCACCAGCACTCTTCTGCCGAATTCGTCGGTGGAGTATTCATAGCCCAAAGAGTCGGAAACGGCAATGCCGAAATTGGGTCTTCCCTTGACGTAGCCGTATGCCACCAGATCTTTTGCAATCGCCATCGCATCGTTGATGGGAATACAAAAACCGATGCCCTCTATGCCGGTAGAAGCATATTTGGCAGACGCAATGCCGATGACCGCGCCGGTCGCATCGAAGGCAGGACCGCCGGAGTTGCCGGAGTTGATCGCCGTATCGGTTTGGAAGGTTTTGATGTTATACTCTCCTGTGTTGATGGTACGATCCACCGCAGAAACGATGCCCTTGGTCAAGGTGAAGGTCAAATCTCCCAAGGGGTTGCCGATGATGAGAACGTCTTCGCCCACCTTCAAATTGTCCGAATTGGCAATCGTTACGTGTCTGAGTCCTTTCGCATCGACCTTCAGGACTGCGACGTCGTTGATCGCATCGCCGCCGATGAATTTAGCCGTGTAGGAATCGCCGTTTTTCAAGGTTACGGCAATGTCCTCGCAATTCTCAACCACGTGGTAGTTGGTCAAAAGATATCCGTTTTCCGAATCAATCACAAAGCCGGAGCCGGTCGCCGTTCCCTGACGGTAATTGGCGGTGACAAACACAACCGATTCCACGTTTTGCTCATACAGCTCCGATGCCGTGAGCGTCTTGCCGGTATAATCCTCTCTCACGATCACCTGATTGCCGTCGGTAGAGGGATTTTCCACGATGGGAGCGTTTTGCTGTTTTTCTCCGGTCCCCTTTTCTTCGGTTCCCTTTTGCACTTCTTCCTGAGCGGTTTCCGAAGCGGCAAATTTCAGCGCACCGGTGGAAATCATCGCAAACAGTCCGCCGATCAGAATCAGATACAATACGCCGAGCGCTACAATCCAAGCCCCCAAACGTTTTTTGGGCTTTTTGGGCGGCATAGGCGCGCCGTAATAGGAATTGCCGTAGGTAAAGCCGGTCGAAGATTGACCTGCAGAGGAGCCGCTTCGGGGATCTCCCGAAAAAGAACCGATGGGCGGAGCATTAAAGGGATCGTTTTGACCCTGCGACTCTTGGGGTTCGCGCGCATCGTTCTGCTGAGGGGTTTGTGCCGAATTCAAATCTTGCTGCTCGTTGGGAGTCAAGTTGTTTTTTTCGTCTGTCATGGTAGCACCTTTCTTTCTTGTTTGACTCTATTGTAAAATAAAAAGATGAATGTTATGTGAAAAAATACTGAAAGAAGCTTAATTTCCGAAAAATGCGCGCGCGTTGAAGAAGCGCAGCACCTTTTCCGCTTTTTCCGTCACTTCAAAATACAAAATGGTTTTCGATCCGTTTTCTTCCCGAACCACGGCATAGCGTGCATAGGGGCTGGTTTTCTTGGAAGCGCAGAACACCTCGCGGTTTGCGCCGGCACGATCCGCTTCGGGAACGAGCGCGTTTTGCAGGGGGGCGATTTTTTCAATGCGGTTCAACTGCGCGGTGTAGAACGGTTTTCTCTGCTTGCGTCCGTACACGATATCAAACGCGATCTCGCCCTGATGGATAACGTACTCATATTCGATGGAAACAAAACGCCACAAATACCAAATCACATAGGATGCCAAAATCAAAAAAACAGCAACCAAACCTGCCACTGCGGGAAACGACAGCGCCACCGCCAAAATGGTAAAAATCAGCAAGATCGCACCGACGATCAACGCGATCTTTTTGGGTAAAATTAATTTGGTTTCTTCGAGCGGAACGATGTGTTCCACGTAATTGGGCAAAAATTCATTTCCATTTCCTGCCATCGTCTTTCTCCTTGTGCCTTTATTTCCTTTTATTTTAACACAACGCGCGCTTTTTTTCAATCACTTTTCTTTTTTTCCTTGGAAGAGTTCTTTTCAAAAGCCATTTTTATTAAAACATATTTTCTCCCCTTTTGCACAAATTAATCTTGTCTGAAAAAGACAAAAAACAAACGGGAGCAAAATATGTTCAGAAAAACCGCAAAACAAATTGTATCTTCTATTACCATTCTCTATTTTGTGTTCCTGACACTTTTCGGACTGAGCGATTATCTTTATCCGGACACCATCAGCCGGTTTGCCGGAGATCTGCCGGAGGACCAGCTTTGTTTTTCGTTGACGGGATATGACAAAACGGCACTGACACAGCAGGAGAAAAACAGCGTAGAATGTCAGGTCGTGGCATTCGGTTTTCTTCCGATCAAAAGCATTCAAGTTGATTTTCATCCCAAAATGCAAGTGGTTTGCGGGGGCGAGCTGTTCGGTGTGAGAATGCACACCAACGGTTTGCTGGTCACGGAAACCGGTCTTGTCGAAACGGAAAAAGGGCCGCAAAGCCCGGGCGAGAGTGCCGGTATTCAAAAGGGTGACATTCTTTTGACCGCAGACGGCGTCAATCTTCAAAACGCCGCTGACCTTGCCAAAATCGTGTCGCGCTGTCAAGGCGGCAAAATTCGACTCGAGATCGAGCGCGACGGCGAAAAAAAACAGATCCTCTTGCAACCGGCGTTGGCAACAGGCGGTGCCGGCTACAAGGCGGGGCTTTGGGTGCGTGACGGTGCAGCAGGCATCGGAACTGTCACCTTTATCGATCCGGCCAGCGGCTGTTTTGCCGGACTCGGTCACGCCGTGTGCGATTCCGGAAGCGGCACTGCCTTTCCGCTGAAAGCGGGCTCTGTTTGCCACGCCAAAATCGAAGGCATCAAAAAAGGAGAAAACGGCGTCCCCGGTGAAATCAAAGGCAGATTGGAAAAAGAGGACGTCGGTTCGGTTCTTGCCAATACCCCAACCGGCATTTACGGAACGATCCCCCAATCATCCTACGAAGTCGAAAACACCGTTCCCATTGGCCTGAAGAGTGAGGTCAAGCCGGGAAAAGCAAGTATTTTTTGCACCCTTGATAACACGCAAAAAAAAGAATATGAAATCGAAATCGAGCAGATCATCGGAAAAGATCAGAAGGCCAAAAACTTCATTGTTCACGTCACGGATCCCGCCCTTCTCAGCATCACAGGCGGGATCATCCAGGGCATGTCCGGCAGTCCCATCGTCCAAGATGGCAAGCTCGTCGGCGCGGTGACCCACGTCCTCGTCGGTGACTCCACTCGGGGCTACGGCATCTTTATTGAGAATATGCTGGAAACCGCACAGTCTGTCGCCGAGCAACAACTAAAAGAAGCATCGTAATGGAAAACTCGAAAACTCTCCTTAAAAATGGGAGAGTTTTTTGTTGTAATTTTTGCAAATTGGCATAATTTCCTCTTGACAAATATATATATATATATATAATTATTTCTTGGGTGTTTATCTAATTTACCCCAATTTTGTTGATAGGAGATTGAACAATGAAAACTAAAATTTTGTCGTTATTAATTGCTTTTGCAATGCTTGTAACTGTGGGTGGCGTGTATGCAACCTGGACTTATACACAAGCAACCGACGTTGCTGACGAGGCCGTTAATATGTCTTTGAATCTTTCTACAGTTACCTATGTTGGTACATACGGCACTTATGAGATTGATCAGTCGGGTGTTACCATGACTATTGATCCTAAGGAAGGTACAACACACACTACCGCACTTTATATTACCGGTGATTTAGTTGTAAAATTTACACCTAATACTTATGCACCGACTGAGATTAAAGAAAATGGTGTAGATTCTACATATACCTTTAGCTTGGCAAACACCAGTTGGAAATATGAAAACACTAATATCGTTTCCTTGAATAACGCTACGGGCGATGTTTCCTGGACTAAAGAAGCTGATGGCACCTTTACCAAGACATTTTCTGCAACCGAACTAAGTTCAATCATTAATTTGACTGAATTTACCCTTGATACCAAGAATGATTATGATGCATATAATACTGTGCTCGGTCAGGGCTCTATTGTAATTTCTATCAGCGATGGTCAGACTGCTAGCGGTAATTAATTGAAAATTTAACTATTACAAAAAGAAAGCTAAAATGCCATCGTTTTATGGGTGACTGTGAAATGGTGGCATTTTGTTAATTTACAATGCTATGACAAGTTTTGAAATATATGTGTTCGTCTTGTGTCTTATCGTATTTATTATGCTAACGTCGCTGCTCTCTTATATGTTAACAGTGATTATTAAAAACCAATTAAAATTAATACGAAACGGACTTGAAGATGAAATAATTAAAATTGAATATTCAAAGAACCGTAAAGTGGGCAAAACTTGGCAATTGGTCGAGCGAGTGTTTTCTTTACTGCTTTGTTTAGTTCTCGGCGCTGTCTTTTTGGTTAGCGTTTACATGAACGTGAATGAGGATAGGCCTGCTAACGGTATCCCTTCTGTCAAGGTTGTAAAGAGCGAATCAATGGCAACCCAAAATCCTAAGAATATTTATCTTAAAGATAACAACCTTAGCAACCAGCTTCAAATGTTTGATTTGGTGTTTTGTCAGCATTTACCGAAAGAGGAAGATCTGAAGCTTTATGACATCGTGGTTTATAAGCAGGATGATCGATATATTATTCATCGTATTGTAGGAATTGAGGAACCGAACGACCTCCATCCAAACGAAAGGCATTTCTTGCTTCAAGGAGATGCGGTCGACAGGGCTGATACGTTTCCTGTGCTTTACAGTCAGATGAGAGGGATTTATAAGGGTCAACGAATCCCGTTTGTCGGCAGTTTTGTTTTGTTTATGCAGTCCCCGGCAGGTTGGCTTTGTATTTTGCTTGTTTTGTTTGGAACAGTAGCAATACCTATTGTTGAAAAAAAGATGAAT
>JAZNNH010000067.1:0-7623 GCA_045580105.1 Eubacteriales bacterium
AGAGCCCCTCCAGATCATCCTGAACGGTCTGGGCAAGGATGCCGCTCACATCATCTCCAGAATCAACGGTTTCACCTACGTGCAGACTGAATTTGATTTTGCCGAGAACAAGCTCAACATCATCAAATCCAAAGCATACTCCGACGGCGAAAGAGCCAAGGTTCGTTGCTACGGTTCCAACGACGTTATGGAAGGCGTTGCCATCATGCAGCACGAGTCCGTTGACGTTTCCATCACCGGTAACTCCACCAACCCCACCAGATTCCAGCACCCTGTTGCAGGAACCTACAAGAAGTGGGCAATCGAAAACGGCAAGAAGTACTTCTCCGTTGCTTCCGGTGGCGGTACGGGCAGAACCCTGCACCCCGACAACATGGCTGCAGGCCCCGCTTCCTACGGTATGACCGATACCATGGGTCGTATGCACGGCGATGCGCAGTTCGCAGGTTCTTCCTCCGTTCCCGCTCACGTTGAGATGATGGGTCTCATCGGTGCCGGTAACAACCCCATGGTTGGTATGACCGTGGCTTGTGCCGTTGCCATCTCCGAAGCCCTTAGAAAATAAGATCTCCGGTCGCTTTTTGAGAAAAGCGTTGCTAAAACTTCAATAAAAAAGGACAGTCTTTCGACCGTCCTTTTTTCGTTTCAACATTCCCCTTTTCAAACGTTTTTGGGAGTTTGAACCCTTTTTACAAAAAGGGTTCAAAAACAAAACAAATACACAAAAAGGAACACCCTTTTCGGGTGGTTCCTTTTTGTTTGATCAGACGATGGGGATTTCAGACGCCAAGTGTTTCAATGCAGCTTTCCTTTATGCATCCAAATTTTTCCGATTGCGGATGGCGGAAATGATTTTTTTCAACAGTGCGATCCCAATGGAAAACAGGTCTTTTACCGTTTCAAAGCAGATCAGGAAAATGAGAAGGGTGAGAACGAGATTGATGAGAAAATCAAATCGGAACGTGAGATTGATCCACCATTGCAGTGCTAAAATTGCGTACATAGCGATGCTTTGTATTTTGGGGAATTTGATTTTCAAATGACTTTCGATTTTAAGGATGAGGATGAGCCAAACAACAAAATATCCGCAAATGGTTGCGATGACCGCTCCGTAGATGCCGATTTTGGGAATCAAAAGCCACGTGACAAGGGCATTACAAGCCGCGCCGGCAATGGTGCTGATGGTGATGGTTGAAGTTTTGGCGGAGGCGGCGGCAATGATGGTGGTATATCCCGCAACGGAATACAGAATCGAGGAAAGCAGGATGGCGGGAACGTATTTCCACGCAACGAAAAATTCCCCTTTGAAGAGAATGTACGCCAAGGGTTTGTTCAGTAGGATCAGAACCGAGCCGGTTAACACCATGATAAAATTATAAATTTGATACAATTTTTTCATGTAGGCAGAACTGTCTTTTGATTTCATTTCTGCAAAAACACTTAATTGTAACGCTTGATAAATCACGCTGTGAACGGCGGTTAATAGGGTTGGTATTTTATTGGCAACGGCATAGATTCCGTTTTCGGAAACACCGCAGTAGCCGACGATAAAAAAGCGGTTCAAAGAGCTGTTCACCCACCAAGCAATTCCTGTGAAGATCAAAGGAAAGCTGTATTTCAGCATTGCTTTTTTTTGCTCTTTCGTGAGGGTGAAGGGGGTCTTTTTTACCTTTTTGTATTTTACAACGATCAGACAATACACATTGTTTGCAATTTCACCCGCAGCGGTGGAAATCAAAAGTCCGTATAAGCCCAGATTGAAAACAAGCAGCAACAAGACGTTGAGCAGCAGCGTGATCACGGAAGTGACGATGCTTGAAATCACAATCGAATTCACCATATTGGTGGTTCTCATGTATGCCAACAAATTCAATCGCAGGGCTTGGTTGATATAAAGAACGACAACGTACAGACAATAAATCCACGTGTTCAAGTCGCGATAGACGAATCCTACCACAAGAGCGATCACAGCAACAACGACGGAAGAGATTTTATGGATTTGCATCCCAAACAAAAACGGTTGTTGTTTTTCTTCCGTTTGCTCTGCCTTAAAGCCGAAAAACATGATCGCATCCGAAATATCAACCATCAGGATCGGCAAAGCCAAGGAAACGATCGTAGCGAGCAAATCAATCGTGCCGTATGCATCCGTGGAAACAACGCTGGTATATAAGGGGACAAGGAAAAAAGAAATAAATTTGGGTCCAAAAGAAGCCAAGAAAAACAAAAATATATTTTTCACCAGCGCAGACGACCTTGATTCGCTCATTTTGTTTCTCCTTTCTTCTTATACATCCGATACATCCGACGAATAGAATTTTGCGACCGTTTCATCCGATTTCTCATATTTCTTTCGAAAATAATCATAATCCTTTGGCAGATGCCCAATATCCCAAGCAAGATAACCGAGTTTTGCCAAACGATAGACAAGAACCTTAGAGGTAGGTCCTAACACAAAACAAAACGTTTTGCTTTTATCGTACGAGAGTGCTTTTTGATACAACTCTTCAATTTGGGAAAACGAATTCTTGTTCGGCCCCCAAACAAACTCTTTACCGGAAGCCAATTCAAAAAGATCGTAATCCAACTGATCAAAGACCCCTTCTCCCGCAAAAATAACCAAATCTCTGCCTTGAAACATTTGTTTGATTTTTGCGTAATAGCTTTCCATATCGATATTGTCAGAGCAAATATACATTTGATTGAAGCCGGCAGCGATATAGGTCCGATCGAGATTACAGTGCTCCAACAAAAACTTGCGTGCGGGCTGGATATGAAACATATAAAACTTCCGATTAAACGGGTTCATATAGCGCGAGGTGTGGAAATAGCTATAATTGATCCCGACGTAAAGATCTTCGGAGTCACTCTTTAAAATTTCCAGCATTGCGTCTGCTAACTTTTTGTCATACTCTTGAAACGAAATGGATTCTCCCTTGATCAGAGCGACTTCTCCATCGCCGAAACGAGCAAAGCTTTTCGGCTTCTCGAGAATGAGATCCAAGGTTTTCTCCGGACTTAATATCTTCGGAATGACAATCGGATCATCCGGATCCAAAACGTCATAGCGGCACAAATCTTCGGCGTATAAAAGCGTTTGATATTGGGTTTCCTTTTCGCGTTCAGCCAAGTTATACGTCAACAAAAATTTCATGTTTTTCAGAAAACGAATCAAACTATATTTTCCCATATAAAAATCACCTTAACGTATCAGTATTTTTTGATTTCGGCTTTTTGCAATCAAACACGGGGAAAGTCAAAATGCTCGATTTTGAGAAACTTCATTGGGGCTGCGCCAATCGTATTTTTTGTCTTTTGTTCCCGTTTTCCGTCAGAATCGCCATCAGCGCCACAAGAAAAACAAGATAAAACGGCAAAAGGGATACGGAACCCAGTTTTGCCAAAATGCCGAACAGAGGCGGGCAAGACAGGATCCGGCGTAGGCACTTGCCATTTGCAGACCCATAATAGCGGAAGCATATTCTTTTCCGAACACGTCGGGAGTGGAATGAATCAGCGCGAGATAATACGGGGCGCCGCCAAAAGGCAGAGATCCGGAAAGCTTCGCGCCGCGGAAAAGCCAAGAAGAGAAAGGGCGGAAACGGCGGCACTGACCGTAGTAATCACGCCGGTTCCGAAGCGGCGGGTCAGACGGTCGGAACAAAGACTTGCCGCTACCGTGCCTGCCGATATGATTATGGACACATACCCTGCCGAAGAAAGATCCAGCTCCCGACTCATAACAGGCCACGCAGAGTCCAAGAGAGCATCGGGAAGACCCAAGCTGATGAAGGCAAGGTAAATGATTGCCAACAGAAAAGACAGCATCCGATTTATTCGCTTACGGAAAGATCGGGATTTGCCAGAGAAAAGGGACGCGCCGTTTGATCCAGCACGCGGTTGATGAAATGGTTGGTAATCAATACGCCGCGATAATTCAATTTTTTTGTAAAACCGAAGGTTTTCCTCCACGGTTTTTTGGCACATTTACTCACGGGAAAGGTGTGCAAATGGGTTTCGTAGCGATAGGATTCCACGGTATTGCCTTCTTTCTTTTACTCCTTTTATGATAACACCAAGCCCTCTTCTTGTCAAGAAACGACGGGAGTTTTCGGCTCTTGGAAAGGAATTTGGAAAACGCCCTTGCAGCCGAAAAGAAGCAGAAAAACGCTTTGTTTTTCTGCCTCTTTGGATTTAATACTGCACTTTTTCCATGTGCTTGACTTGGGAAAGCGTGGGGACGGAGGAAATGCCGCCCGCCTTGGTGGTGGAAAGACCTGCCGCTGCGCAGGCAAAGGAGGTGATTTCAAAAAGCTCGTGTTCGGTCAGCGCCTCGGGCGCTTTTCCGATTTGGAGAAGATCACGCCTCTGGTGTCAATGCCCTTCGCATTCAATTTTTCCACCACGTATTCCCCGTATTTATCCTTTCCCACCTTGCCGATGGCAGAGATGGAAACGGAGGGGTCGATGGGAGTAAATCCCTCGTTCCAGAACTCCTCTCTCTTGACACCCATTTCGCAGCAGGCGTCAATCTTTGCCATATCCCATCCTTTGGGATAAAAGCCCTCCAAAAGGGAACCTTTTACTGTGCTCATGAAATCCATAACTGTAACTCTCCTTTTTTATATTGATATTTGGGTTTTGATTTTCATTTAGGGAAGCAAACGCTTGGTGGTGCCCTTCAGGTACACCTGACACCGGCGGAAGCCCTCGGCGTAGTCCGCACCGCACTGATAGCCGCGGAAGCGCGAGCAGGTGCGCACCATATCGGCAAAGTCTATGCCGTCGTGTTCTCTCATCCAAACCAACTGGCTGGCATGGCATTCCAGCATATTGATTTTCAAATCAATCTCGTCGCTGATGTCCACGTATTCAGTGGGGTTGAAGTTGACCCCTGCCAAGGTGTCCATATAGTAAATGGGTACGAGCTTTGCGGGTGCCCCGTCTGCGGCACTGTAAACGTGGGGATAATCGGTGTGATTGGGAAGGGTGGCGGCAAAGCTTGCGTCGAAGACCAAACGGGATACCGCCGTGTGGTCGGGCATGTAGTCATCGGGGTTATGGGTGATGATAAAATCGGGGTTCGCATAACGGATGACGTCGATGATTTTGTCTCTGGCTGCTTTGTTGTTGTCGTAAATATCCAGATCGTTAAAACCGGCGCTGATGACCTCGATTCCTGTGAGGGCTCCGGCTTTTTTTGCTTCCTCGGCACGGATGAGCGTTAATTCATCCGGAGGGATGATCACGTGACCGAGATTTCCCGTGGAAACGTGGCAAACCGTAACCTTATCCCCTCGTTTCACGCATTTTGCGAGGGTACCGGCACAGGCGATTTCCACGTCGTCGGGGTGGCAACCGATGGCAAGTACGTTCATAGCATTCTCCTTTTGGTTTGATTTTTGGGGAGGCGCTTCCCCCTCTGATCCAATTTCATTATAGAGCAGATAAAAGAAAAATGGTATTGACAAAGCGACAAAAAATTTATAAAATAAGCTCATCATAAAAAAAGAAAAAATCGTGAACTTATTTTGGAGGAAGCCAATGAATCAAGGCAAAGGAATTCATCTGACCAGCAAGATCGAAGTCAATCGCTTGATCAGTGATTTTTACTATGAATTGCCGCAGGATTTCGATTACTCCGGAGAAAAGCACGCGGGCTGGGAATTTGTTTACGTGGAAAGCGGCAGGGTTTGCGTGGGCGTGGAGAGCGCATCTTACATTTTGAAAAAAGGGGAAATGGTTTGCCATAAGCCCTATGAATTTCACCGCCTGAGACCCTACGAGGGAAAAGCCGGGGTGGTCATCATCTGCTTTGAATCCGACAGCGAATATATGAGCTATTTCAACAACAAGATCCTGTCCATCAACCAAATGCAAAAGCATTACCTCAATAGCATTGCGGAAACGGGAAAAAAGCTTTTTTTGCCCAAGGACCCGATGGACATTGTGCGTGAGGGCGCCATGGACCGCTCTCCCGATGCCACGGAATTGCAGGAGCAGTTTGCCAAAAACGCCATTGAACTTTTGGTGCTTTCTTTGATGAATTCCAAAACCACGGAAAAGCAAAACCGCGTTTCCATGTACGAGCATTTTTCTCAGCGTCAGACCTTGACGAAAAACATCATCGCGTACCTGAACACCCACATCAACGAAGAAGTAAATTTAGGTGAGATTTCCAAGCGCTTCTCCTATTCCCTTTCCAGCATCAAGCGCATTTTCAAGGAGGTTACGGGATACAGCATCATTGCATATCTGATCAATCTTCGCTTGCAAAAGGCAAAGGAATTGCTGGTGGAAACCGGACTTTCCGTGGAAAACATTGCCACGGGACTGGGCTATGCCAACATTTACTATTTTTCCACGGCATTCAAAAAGCGTTGGGGCATCTCCCCTTCCCGCTATCGCGCAGAGCATCAAAGCTCCGAAAAATGACCGCGTAGCAGCATGGGTTCGTGTTGAAAAAGTTTTTGGAAGTTTGAACCCTTTTTCAAAAAGGGTTCATAAAAAGACAAAAAAAGAACACCCGGTTGGGTGTTCTTTTTTCTTAGAACGTTGTGCTTGAAGGTGGGCTTCAGCGATTGCGGTACATCTTTTCATAATAGTTTTGATATTCACCGGAAATGATGGTTTCCCACCACTCGCGGTTCTCCAAGTACCACTGAATGGTCTTTTGAATGCCGTCGGCAAATTTGGTTTCGGGAAGCCAACCCAGCTCGCTGTGAATTTTGGTCGGGTCGATGGCATAGCGCATATCGTGACCCTTGCGGTCGGTCACGTAGGTAATCAAGCTTTCGGGCTTGCCCAGCGCCTTGCAAATGATCTTGACAATGTCAATGTTCTTCATTTCGTTGTGACCGCCGATGTTATACACCTCGCCCACTCTGCCCTTGTGAATGATCAGATCAATTGCCTTGCAGTGATCTTCCACGTAAAGCCAGTCGCGAACGTTCAGTCCTTCTCCGTAAACCGGCAGGGGCTTGTCGTTGAGTGCGTTGGCGATCATCAAAGGAATCAGCTTTTCGGGGAAGTGGTACGGTCCGTAGTTATTGGAACAACGGGAAATCGTCACAGGCAGACCGAAGGTGCGGTGGTAAGCCAGAACCAAAAGGTCGGCTCCTGCCTTGGAAGAGGAATAGGGAGAGCTGGTGTGAATGGGGGTTTCCTCCGTGAAGAACAGATCGGGTCGGTCCAAAGGAAGGTCACCGTAAACCTCATCGGTAGACACCTGATGATAACGGGTGATGCCATATTGGCGGCAAGCGTCCATTAACACCTGTGTTCCGAGAATATTGGTCTGCAAAAAAACCTCGGGGTTTTCAATCGAGCGGTCAACGTGGCTTTCTGCCGCAAAGTTTACGACCACGTCGGGCTTTTCTTCTTCAAACAGGGCATACACGGCTTTGCGGTCGCAGATGTCTGCTTTCACAAAACGAAAGTTCGGGTTGTCCATTACGGGAGAAAGCGTGGAAAGGTTTCCCGCATACGTCAATTTATCCAAGCAAATGATTCGATATTCCGAATATTTTTTCAGCATGTGAAACACAAAGTTGCTTCCGATAAAGCCCGCGCCGCCCGTTACGATAATCGTCATGTTTTTTACCTCTTCTTTTCTAAATTGTC